>JALGUK010000056.1 GCA_029820875.1 Candidatus Zipacnadia bacterium | reverse complement strand
GTGGCGGGGGCAAGCGCTGTGGTATGATGAGGAGGGAGAAATGGAGTAACTCAATAGATTATTCTTTGGGGAAAGTGGTGAGCACCTCCTGATGTCGAATGCAATTCACCCCGCGGATGTGCTGGTCATCCTCGCCTACCTTGTAGCAGTGGTCGGTATCGGCGTATGGTTCATGAGACAACAAGCGACGGTCAAGGACTACTTCTTGGCCGGGCGGAAGATGGGCTTCTTCGCCGTATCCATCTCGATTGTCGCAAGCCTGCTGTCGGCCATCACGTACATGGGCGCGCCCGGGTTGGCGTACAAGAGTGACCTGCAATACTCATTGTGGTTGTTTTGCATCCCTCTTGTTACCCCTGTATTGCTGGTGGTGTTTCTCCCGTTTTTCCGCGGGCTGGACATATATACCGCATACGAGTACCTCGAGCGGCGATTCAATCTCCCCCTACGCAGCATAGGCAGCCTCTCGTTCATTCTCTGGCGATTGGGCTGGATGGGCCTGGTTATCTTTGCACCGGCACTTGCCGCGTCCGAATTCTTTGGGGTGCCGTGGGAGGCCGCGGTTCTGATAATGGGACTGCTTGCGACCGCCTATACTGTGATGGGAGGCATTGAGGCGGTCATCTGGACCGATGTGATTCAATTCATAGTGCTTTTCGGCGGCGTTATACTTGTAGGGATAATGGTTATTGCAGGCACTGACGGTGGGTTCGGGGCGTTATGGCAGGCGGCGATGGCCGGAGGAAAGTTGCGGGTGGTTGACTTGAGTCTCGATAAGGCGTTGACCGAGATGACGGTTTGGGGAGTGATGTTAGGCGGCGCATTCTCGGCCTTGACCGCCTATTCAACGGACCAGGTCGCCATCCAGCGTTATCTTACAACGAAATCTTACGCTGAGGCCCGCCGCACGCTGATTTTTCATGCCTGTGTTATCGTTCCTATCAGCATTGTTTTCTACTGGGTTGGGACCGCTCTTTGGGCGTACTATCACCTTCACCCGGAGGTGGCGCCGGCGTTCCCGCCGGAGCAGGCGGACCGCATTCTCCCGTACTTTGTGGCCAACCAAATGCCCGTCGGTATTCGGGGCCTAATTCTTGCCGCGCTGTTTGCTGCGACGATGTCCAGCATTGACTCCGGAATCAATTCGATTACGACCACGACCCTTGTTGACATTTACGAGAGACTCTTCGGGTGGAAGGCCACTGAGCGCCGGAGGCTTGCGATGGCGCGCATGTGGACGTTGATATGGGGAGGGCTTGCGACTGCTCTCGCGATAGTGCTCGGAGCGTGGGGGAAGGGGCTGATGGAGAAGTCCGTCAGCGTTGCGTCTTGGTTTTCCGGGCCCCTGCTGGGGATTTTCCTGCTGGGGATGATTACGCGTCGTGCGAACGCGCGCGGCACGCTGATTGGAGCGGCGGTGGGTTTCCCGGTGGTGGTCCTTATCGCCTTCAAGACCGACGTTACTTGGCTGTGGTACAACGCGATTGGAACGCTGGTCACCTTCGTAGTCGGGTATGTCGCGAGCTTCCTTCTGCCTCCGCCTCCGCCGGAGAAGGTGGAAGGGCTGGTATATGAGCCGGGCATGCACATCGAGGACGCCGATGAAAAACCCGTTGGCGCGGAGTCGGAGGAAGAGGTGAGCGCGTGACATCCAATCGCGATATCCGACAGCTAAAGGAGCGGCTCTCGCGGGTCGAGGAGAAGCTGGACCGACTGGCCGATGCGCTTGGCGTTCCTGCGGAGGAGACTGCCGTTTCCGAGGAGGACCGGACTCGGCCGCCGCTTGTCCTGGCGCGACCGAGGATGTATGGGTACGAATACCGGTCGCAGGCAACGATGATGGGGCTGCCGTTGCTCCATATTGCGACAGGCGTGGACCCCTATACGGGACGCGCCCGCATTGCCAAGGGCTGGATTGCGATTGGGAATATCGCCATCGGTGCAATAGCGCTCGGGGGCATCACTATGGGTGGGTTGTGCATTGGAGGTATCGGGCT
This sequence comes from Candidatus Zipacnadia bacterium, assembly GCA_029820875.1. The sequence continues at coordinate 6,144 of JALGUK010000056.1, read as the reverse complement.
TGGCGGCCTTGTATTCGGTGGTGTCAGCATGGGAGGTGTGGCGGCTGGTGGAGTTGCGTTGGGGTACATCGCCCTCGGTGGAGCCGCAATCGGCTATTACGCTCTCGGGGGTGGGGCGTTGGGGAGTCATGTGGTTTCAGCGAGCCGCCAGGACCCCGAGGCGGTGAAAGTGTTCAGCCGGTGGCTGCCGTGGCTGATGGGGTCAGTGGCGCGGTGGCGGCAATGAGTACCGGCAGCTTCAACTTGAGGGGATGAGATAGCACAGAAGAATTCGGATGAAATCATCCCAATAAATGGGCAGACCTGCAATCTGTGGTATATAATGGATTAGCGTGGCTACCGCACAGTTCAATTGCCCCTTCTGAACAACAGGGCATCGGGGTGTGTGCGATGAGAGAGCTGTTTTGGGCAGCCTGTGTCACCGCAAGCATCTCACTTCCCGTGGTACGCCTTCAGGCGCCGGGCATACCGCGAGTCAAGCCGCATGCGGCAGGCGACGGTAATGGTCCAGTTGCCTTCCCCGCTCGCGAATCTGAGTTCTACCGCATCGAACCTGTGGAGGGAATACAGTTCGTAGCCCCCGGTGACGGGGACGAGTATGTCGAGGGCGAACAAGTCACAATTTTCTGGCTCAGCGCGCCGGATATCAGATTTGTGAAGCTGTCATTTTTCGGCGACAGGACTCCTCTTGGCGGCCGCTCCCGCGGCGAGTTCCATGAGGCGGTCACCGGCACCATCCCCAACAAGCAATTCGTCGTCTGGACCGTCCCATGGATTGATGCCGCCCGCTTTACGCTTCGTATTGTTGGCTTTGACGAGCAAAAGCAGCCCGTGGCACGAGACGAGCGCGCGATTCTGTTCCGCCCAAGGGTCATGAAGGATATCGAGGGAACCTGCATCGTGATTTCAAGAGCGAGGCAGCGGCTTTACTATCAGGAAGACGGTCTAATCAAGCGGATACATGTTATATCCACCGCCGCCAGAGGGTATCGGACTCCGCAGATGGGGCCGTCCGATCACTATAAGGGCCGTGTGTTCCGGAAACTGCCGAACCCGTACTCGCACCTGTACGAGTGCCACATGCCCTATTTCCTGGCGATTACAAGTTCCGGCAGCCACGGAATCCACGCCACCTCCAGACCGTTCTATCGGCGTCTGGGTCGCCCGGCCTCGCACGGATGTATACGCCAGCACAGAGCTGACGCGAGAACCCTTTTCCAGTTGGTGAAAATAGGTACGCCGGTGTACGTGTTTTAGACCGGCTGGGTCTTGGTATGGCAACATAACAGGTGATTGATGCAGGCGTCGCTCGCAGCGAGCGCTTGTCAGTCTTTAGTGAAGGGAGGCCATTGAGAATGCGGGATTTGTTCGGCCTCATGCTCGCCGCGCTTCTATGCCTGTCAGTCTTTGAAGGGGGGCCGTTGAGAATGTCAAGAGGCAATGGCGGAGCAAGCGCTTTCGAGTCGGCCGCCCGTCCGATTGATGTGGGGACGGGCAAGCAGTTGTTCGTGGACGACTACATTGTAGCGGAGATGAAAAACGCCTTCCGCGTGTTGAATCAGCCCGCTAAATACCCGGGCAATCCCATTATTGAACTTCAGCCGCCCCAGGCTGTCGGCGGCAGCGAGTTGGTCGTCGTCAGCGGCAGCGTAATCTACGACGAAGAGGAGCGGCTGTTTAAGATGTGGTACGAGGCCGCCCCATACGACTGGTCTCACAACGTCGTCGCTTATGCCGTTTCGAAAGACGGGATGCACTGGGACCTTCCGAATCTGGGGCTGGTAGAGTATCGCGGCTCCAAAGACAACAACATTGTGTTTGAACGAGGTGGGGGAGAGATGGCCCCGGGGGTGTTTAAGGATGCGGCGGCCAAAGAGCCTGCGCGTAGGTACAAGATGATTTACAACAGCGGAGCGGGGGTGGGGATTGCCTTCTCCCCGGACGGATTGCACTGGACCCCGGTGCCGGGCAAGAAAGTCGCGGCGGTAAGCGACAGCCCCAACTCGGCTCTCTGGGATTCGCGCCTGGGGAAATACGTCGCCCACACAAGACACTGGGAGGAACTCTCGTTCGCCGACGGCATCACACAGGGCACGCGCGTTGTTCTTCAGAGTGAAAGTGACGACTTTCTCAACTGGACCCCCATTGGCGTTATCATGAGGCCGGACGATGACGACCCGCCCCGCAACAGGCAGTTTTACAATATGGAATGGATGCCCTATGAGGATGTCTACTTCGGGTTCATCGCCGTTTATCACATATTGCCGGGGATGGAGCCTAAAATCACGCCTGGTCTGCCCTGGCTCGATACGGTTGACATCCAGTTGGCTTTCAGCCGCGACGGGCGGACATGGCATCGCGCGGGGAACCGTGATACATTCATCCCCACCGGCACATCGCCGGACGACTTCGACCGGAGTATGACCTATGTAATGCAGCATCCGCTTGTCGTCGGCGATGAAATCTGGATTTACTACGTCGGTTTCTCCGGCCTGCACTGGGCAACAATGCGCAACGAGCTTCAGGGCGGAGCCGTCGGCCTCGCGAGGCTTCGGCTGGATGGGTTCGTCTCGATTGACGCCGGCGAGGGCGTCGTGACGACCAAACCGATCGTGATGTCGGGCGAGCGGCTCGTCGTCAATGCGAATGCATCTCTTGGGAGCATTCGAGTCGAGATTCTCGATATGGATGGTAAGCCGATAGCAGGTTTCGGGGAGGCGGAGGCAGACCCGATAACGACAGACAGCGTGCGGCATGTCGTCTCGTGGAGGGGCGACGCCGACCTAAGCAGGCTAAAGGGGACTCCCATCGCCCTGAGATTTCATCTTGACCGAAGTAAGCTGTATTCATTCACTTTCGCCCCGGCCGGATAGCCCTCCATCGGAGGCGCATTTCGTTGACAGGCATGTGCACGCGTGCTATACTGCGGCGCGTTGACGGGAAAAGGACGTGCTGAAGACAGTGCAGAAGGTGGATGGAATGGCTGAAGAGGAGTTGTTGCCGCCGCAGGTCCGGCGGGCATTGTGGGTTCGTTGGGCGGTTATGGGCCTGGGGCCTCTTTTGCTCGGCTTCGTGGTTTGTCTGATTGTCGCCGGCGGCCAAACAGTACAGGTCAACCCGCGCCAGCAGGCCCGATTGGATGACATCGGTGCCGCATTACTGGCTCTTGCGGCATTGATATTCCTCGGAGCGTTCTGGTTCGACGGACTGTGGACGTTCGAGCCTCGTCTTCGGCGTCATTGCCGCGTAACCGCTGCTGAAGCAGGCGACCGGCAGCAGACGATGCGACGCCGGGCCAGGGCATCATTCGAGTGGTTGTCGAAGGGCACCCGAGGCTTGTTGTGGGCGGGGTTGGTCATTCCTGCTCTCGCGGTCGTACATGCTCACCTGTCCGGTTCGCTCAACATTGCCGGCCAGCTCCTGGTGATGGGACTTCTGTATCAGTTGTTCCTGGCGTCACAGTATCCGCGTTATCTGGATGTAGTCGTCTTCATCGCGGACCCGCGGAACGACCCTCCGGAGCCAGCCGAGGAAGCGTCCAGCCAGCCGGCATAAGCGCTCAAAGTGCGGTTGTTGGCATGCACGATTTGTGTTATACTCAGCGGGATGTGCTATAACGCATCACATTGTCAAGTGTTGTTCAACGATGTTTGCATATTGCTGATGGAGGGATATGGATGGCCGATATTCTTACGATCACGGCCGATAACTTTGAATCAGAGGTTATTCAGTCCGAGCAGCCGGTGTTGCTGGACTTTTGGGCGGAATGGTGCGGGCCGTGCTGGATGGTCGCTCCCGTCGTGGAGTCTATCGCCGACAAGTATGCAGGGCGGCTCAAGGTCGGAAGAGTAGATGTGGATAAGGACGGGGAACTGGCCGTACGTTTTGGTATTCGGAGCATTCCAACACTTCTGTTTTTCAAGAACGGTAACGTGGCCGAGATGGTTGTAGGTTTTCGCCCGGAGGAACAGTTTATCCAGGTGGTCGAGCGAGTCCTGCAATAGTAAGCGCAGCAACCCCGGTACTTTTTCAGTTCGCTGCTAGCAGCAGGTTACGTGGTGTGGGGCAAGGTGATGAAGGTCGCAGCGATCGTGCCCGCTTACAACGAGGAACAAGGCCTCCCAGGCGTGCTCGAAGTATTGCGTGCTTGCCCTGAGCTGGATGAGATCATCGTTGTGAGCGACGGCTCCACTGACCGGACATATGAGATTGCGGCACAATGGCCGGGCGTCAAGGCGATAAAGCTGGAAACCAACGTCGGCAAGGCCGGCGCAATGCTGGTAGGTGCCAGGGCGACCGCTGCAGACATGCTGGTCTTCGTTGATGCGGACTTGCTCTTCCTCCAGCCGCGTCATGTAAAAGCCCTCATTGAGCCGATCGCCTCCGGTGAAGCGGAAGTGGCCATCGGCGTGTTCCGTAGGGGGCACTTCCTTCCTACGCTGTCCCAGAAGCTGGTTCCGGGCATTTCCGGCCAGCGCGCTTATCGCCGAACCACCTTCCTGGCGATCCCCAACCTCACCGATACGCGATTCGGCGTGGAAATGGCCCTGACCCACTATGCGCGGGATAAAGGGCTGCGCGAGGTTGAGGTGATCTTCGACGGCGTAAGCCACATCATGAAGGAGCACAAAAGGGGGCTGCTTCCCGGGCTGCGCGATCGCTTCGCCATGTACGGACAGATTATGGCGTATCTTGCCACCGCGGCCGCGAATCGCCTCAAAGCCCTCTGCCGTAGAATCCAGCACAAGTCCGCGTACGGGGGCGAGTGACCGCGCCCTCCTCCTTGCCTGCGCTCGCCCGGAAAACCAACGAAGTGCGGACCGCCGGAGAGGAGGCAACCATTGAACCTCATCCTCATCGTTTCCGACACCTTCCGCTACGACCACATCGGCGCCAACGGCAACAAGTGGATTCACACGCAGGAGCTGGACAAGTTCGCGAGCGAGTCCGTAGTTTTTGACCGCCTCTATGACGCCAGCTTCCCAACCATCCCACACCGCACCGACCTGGCGACCGGCCGCTACACATTTCCCTACCGGGGTTGGAGCCCCCTGGCCGACGACGATATTACACTTGCCCAGGTGCTGGCTGAGGCCGGGTACATGACGCAGCTTATCGCCGATACCACGCACTTGATCCGCAACAAGTGCAACTTCACGCAGGGCTTCATGGGCTGGCATGTAGAGCGCGGCCAGGAGGGAGACATCCCGTTCACGAGGGTCAACTATCCCGTTCCAAAGCTCGTTCCCCCTAAGAAGGCCCGTCTCGTGCACGCGCCTTTCCCGAACACACCCTACCCGAACCTCAACGCCTGGACTAACCGCGAGTGGACATGGGAGGAGGACAGGTTCCCGCCGAGGACAGCCCGGAACGTGAGCAAGTGGCTCGAGGAAAACTACAAGGCCGACCGTTTCTTCCTGTGGGTAGACTTCTTCGATCCCCATGAGCCGTGGAACCCGCCCGAGTTCTTCGTGAGGATGTACGATCCCGACTACGACGGTCCGCCGATGCTGCACCCCAACTACGGCAAGGCGTCCGCGTACACCCGGGCGGAGCTGCGCAATCTGCGGGCGCACTATGCAGGCGAAGTGACCCTCGTCAGTAAGTGGATTGGATACATCCTTCGCAAGGTCGAGGACCTGGGGCTTGACAAGAACACCATCGTAGTTTTCACCACCGACCACGGCATGTACCTTGGCGAGCACAACCGGACGGGCAAGAGCAATATCAACGAGGACGACGACCGCGGGCCGTGGCCGCTGTACGATGAGATATCACACATCCCGCTCATGGTCCGCGTGCCGGGCGTCAAAGGCGGGCGGCGTACTGACGCGCTGGTGCAGCCGCCCGACATCATGCCGACATTGCTTGACCTGCTCGGCGTGGGCATCCCGGGCCGTGTGCAGGGGGAGTCGTTCGCCAAGGTTATCCGCAGCCCGCGCGCCAAGTGGAAGCGCAGGTACGCATTCTCGTCCAGTGCAATACCGAGCAGGGACGGCGACATCAACTGGAGCACTATCCGCGATGAGGAGTGGACCCTGCTAATCGGCGGCAAACGCCCGCATCGGCCGGAGCTGTACCATCTGCCGAGCGATCCCGGGCAGAAGAGGAACGTTCTTGCGAAAAATCGCGACACAGCCCGGC
>JALGUK010000561.1 GCA_029820875.1 Candidatus Zipacnadia bacterium | reverse complement strand
CTTGTCATTCTGAGCGCCCGAAGGGTGCGAAGAATCTCGCCGTTCTCATCTCGCGGCACGTCTAACACCGAGATTCTTCGGCGCTTTGCGCCTCAGAATGACAGAGGTCACGTTATAGTACCAAAATCAAAACGATACTTCCCCCAACAAACCGTACTCAACCCCAAAATGGTACTCGACCGCAAACCGGTACCGCGGGTGTCCCGCCTTCCCCAAAAAAACAGATGGTACCGCGGGCGTCCCGCCCGCGTAGACAGGCGAGACGCCTGTCCTACCGGTTTGTCATTCTGAGCACCCGAAGGGCGCGAAGAATCTCGCCGTTCTCATGTCGCGGCGCGTCTAACACCGAGATTCTTCGGCGCTTTGCGCCTCAGGTCTTGTTGTAGTAATAACAGGTGCATATTCGCCTTCCGACGCTTTTTTCTGCTAGTAACAGGATTAATCGCGGTGCCGGAGAAGCATACCGAAACTTAGGTTGAATCCAGGTGTCTGAGGGAAACCAGGGCTACTCAATCGGAAGGCCGATAACGGCTGTGGAGGGAAAACATATGTGTAGCACGCTTCGACGTTCGCTAATGCTTCTGACTGTCGGCTGTGTGATTGTTGCGCTGCTCACGGCTCTCGGGGGGTGCAGCAGCGGTACCGACTCGAGCATTTATTATTCGGTCAAGGACCGGGCCACCTGGTCACCGGACGACCGGGTCATCTTCGCATCGTACGGCGGCAACGGCGTTCTGTATTTATGGAGCATCTCCGACAGAGGCGGGAGTGAACTTTTGCTCACGCCCTCGGACAACGACGAAGACCTGCTCGATGAGGGCGGCTGGCAGCCTGACCTGAGCCGAGACGGCAGCCGGCTGGCGTTCGTGGCAAAGCGTGCGGGCAACTGGGACATCTTCCTGGCGAACCCGAACGCCACGGGCGAGACGCAACTTACCACGGACCCGGCCGTCGACAAGCAACCCCAGTGGGCGCCAAACGGACAGACGCTGGCTTTCTCCTCGAACCGAAGCGGAAACTATGACATCTGGCTCATCAACGCCGACGGAACCGGCTTGCAGCAACTCACGACCGACCCAGGCAACGATCAGTGGCCCTATTGGTCACCCGATGGCACGCAATTGGTCTTCCAATCGGACCGCTCCGGCAACCAGGATATCTGGATGATTAACGCTGACGGCACAGGCGAGGTCCAACTGACCCATTCGCCCGGCGATGATGGCGCGCCGGCCTGGGGCGCGAGTATCCTCTTCCACACGAACCGCAGCGGGGACTACGATATCTACCAGATGAGCACCACTCCCGATTTTCACCCGTGACAGCGCCGTCTGGAAGGCTCGGTCAGACGGAACCCAACAAACACAGTTGACTCGCCGCTTCCAGACGGGCGGCTTTTGAACCCATCCGTATTTCACGATTCGAACGCAGACGGCCGCCCCGAAAAGGCGGCCGTTTATCGTGGCCATGACGCACCTCGCGAGGCGAAGCCATGCGATACTGGGCGAAGACTGCTCTAAGCATAACACTGCTGCTCACAGGTGCTGTGACGGTCCCTGCCGGGCAGACCGGCATACCCGACGCCGCAGCCAAGGAATGCCGGAGGGTGATAGAAGCATTCGGGCGCTCCAAGGCTCTTGTCGGCCTTTGCGTCGCACGCGAGGTGCGAACCGTTGACCAGGCCCAGCGCATCGGGGCGTTCACGCGGTTTCTCGCCGACATCCGCGCGAAGCAACCCGCGCTTGCATGTATCTCGTCGAGCCGGGACAGTGCTCCCCTTCGGGAACTGCTTCAGGCGACCGGTATGCGTGCATTCCTGGCCTTCGCGCAGCCGTTCGGAGTCAGTGACCCGCCGGGCGACATGGTCTTAGGGGCTGCAAACGAGGGACCTGGTTTTCTCGAGTACCTCACTCAGTGCCGGGAAGCGGCGGGTTCAGCGCCGGTCATAGCGGTTCTTCAGGCCGGCGGTGATGGGAAAATTTTGCGGGCGCCGACTCCCGAGGAGCTGCGACTTTCCACCTGGGGACAGACACTTGGAGCCTGTTGACGACCGTGCGGGCGAACTCTCCCGCCTGAGCCGCGCCATATCAGAGCTTACTCCGGCCCTGCTGGATATGGCCCCGTGCGAATCGTTCGCGCAGGCGCCGGAGGGGACAAGCATCGGTTGCTTTACCACCCACGACGGGCGACCCGTTCTTGTAGTGGTCAATCGGGACGTGTCCATGCCTGCACGCCCCATAATCAAGCTGGACGCAAAAAAGCTCGGGCAGCCCTGGGAAGCACAGGATATAGTTTCACGCCTTGCACTGAAGGTCCGCCATCGCGGGGGCGCCCTCGAGATCTCACCCCCGCTTGCGCCCGGCGGCGGAGCGGCGCTTATCATGCGGGGGGCGAGGCCGATTACTACCACGCAGAGGCCGCCTGAGAAGCCCTTCGGAAAG
>JALGUK010000560.1 GCA_029820875.1 Candidatus Zipacnadia bacterium | reverse complement strand
CTCGGCGTTCCTGCGAAGCCAGTCCCGGTACTGCTCCGCCTTCTCCGTCTGCTTCTCGTAAACGCGCTTCAAGGCGATGGTCCGCGCATTGCCGCTCTCGACTACCAGATCAGGACCGGTAATGGGCGCCCCGTCGGATGCCTTGTAGTTCTCTCCGAGTTCGGCTGGGTCGAGTTTGCCGGCAATGGACTCGACTTGCGCGAGCGAAGCCGCCCGCGTTCGGTCGCGCGGTTGAAGCTCAGACGGATAACGCGGATTCACCCGGAGTGCCGTGTCGTGACTTGTTATCAGATCCTGGGCGTCGGCCAGCGCATACCGCACCGTCACCTTTGTCCCTCGTGCGGTCTTTACCTCTGCGTTCTTGCCAAGGGCGCGCGGCGCTACTGGAGGCTGAGCCGCCTTGGCTGCTTGCTCTCGCAGCCTGTTAAGCAGTTGCTCCGATTGCTCCGCAGACATCGGGAACCGGCGTCTGACTTGCTCCAGGGCGCGGCTGAATTGCACTTCCTTGTCGGCGTCCGGAATTCTCTTGACCTCCTCCGCATAGGCGGCCTCAAGCGCTTTCCATCGGTCCTCGACGGCTTGCTTCTTTTTCTTCGCAGCCTCTTCTTGGGACTCCTCTTGAAGGAAACTGTCAGGCACTACGTGACGCACGAGACTGACGGTAATTGTCGATCCATTGCGCCGCGGAGTGAATTCCACATAGTAACCACCCTCTTCATCAACCGGGATTTGAAATGCAGATCGTCCGTGATTCTCCTTTGAGGGAGACAGTGTCTGCCGATACCCGGCTTTCCGTAGCGCCCTCTCTAACTTGCGGATAACCAGAAGAGGCACTACGCTCTCGCCAGCGTGTTCCCGGGTCTCTGGGCGCCACTGCAATTTGATGTTCCTGATTTCAGGTGGGACATTCTCGGGCAACGGCGGCGGCTCCTTGGTTTCTTCCAGCCGTCGCTGTTCCAGCAATTCCGACTCCGTTAAATTGTGGCGCCCCTCTCTGATGCGCGGCTTTAACCGCCGTTTTGGGCTTTCGCCCCTTCGCGGCTTCTGAGTCCTATCGAGCAGTTTCTGGACCGCGACACGGCGAGCTTCCTCCAGCGTGTATCGCCCCGGCAGTGTCTGGCGGTCGCCTCTCTCGTCGGTGAATTCCACCGCGAAGTGTTCTGCGTGCGGGTCCGGTACTCCTTCGACCCCTGCCCATGTCACGATCTTAACGCTGGCCCCCGCGTGTCTGGCGGTGCCTGTCCTGGCAAGCGATTTCGCGGCTGCCTCAGCGATATTCCCAGAGCTTACTGGAGCGCCTTTCGGCCCCGTCTGCGGCCGCTGCTGAACCGGATGCGCCTCGCGCAGGTTGGGGTCAAGCGGCTCGTCCAGATCTGGACGCTCGCGGGCCTGCTTGATCCCGTACACCCAACCCTCATGTTCGCCGCTGCCAGCCATCACGTCGTCAGGCACGAAGGGCGCCGCAGCTTTGAAGTCTTCTTGGGTGAGCTTCAGATCCTTCGCCATGCCGCTAATCGGCGCACTGGCAAGTTCCTTGATCCGCTGCTCTCTCTTCTGTCCCCACTTCGCGTCCGCAGCCTTTTTGAGAGCCGCGCCGTCCTCAGTCAGCCCGCCCCACTTGATGTTCTCGTACCCGTATTTGTCCACCAAGCGCTCGAGCATTCGCATGGCGATACCCTGCCTTCGGTGGGTCGGTTTGACAGCGATGTTGGAGATCTTGGCCGTTCCCTCGTCATCTGTGGTCTCGGAGTATTCAATGGCGCCTACCGCTTGACCGCTCGCGTCTCTCGCAATGACCGCAAACTTGTTTTCTCCCCGCCCGGCTGAGCCAATAAAATCTAGGTGCTCGTCGGCTACTGTGATCTCGGGCTTACCGGCCTGCCTGAGCTTCCGCTTCTGCCAAACGCGGACGTAAGCCCTGTCTGCCTCTTTGCTGAGATCGAGCGGTACTTCCTCTTCGACCTCGGGAACTTCGCGCTTGTACTGCTCGAACAGCTCGCGCCTGCGTCTGACTTTTTTTCGTAGGGCTTCCTGTTTACCCGCCTCATGTTTGGTGCGTGGTTGCGGAAACACAACCGCTCCAATTAGGTCCGCTTCCTCTGCTTCACTTGCAATGGTTCGCCGGTCAATGCCTTTCTCTTCGAGCCATTTCTCAAAACTCTTCTCGCGTTTGCGAATAGTCCGGGTAGAGGGCTGGGCCGGCGCTTCGGGCTTGGGCTTAGGAGGCGATTCTGCCGGACGGGCCGGCGGCGGAGCGGCAGGTGGCACACTGGGAGGCTTCGTCTTCTTTTTCGGTTGTTGCGGACTTGGCGGAGGCTCCTGCCGTGGCTTCTCTGGCGTTGGCCGCTGGGTGGCCGAGAACCCATATCCCTGCGCCACCAGCTCGTCGATCGCCAAGCGGTCGGGATTGTTCAAGTCCCGGAAGTCCTTTCCGAAGAACTCTTGCGCCAGCCTATCGCGTGCATCCACAACTCTCTGCTCGCGCTCGGATGGGCCGGTCTCCGGAATCACCGGTTTCTCCGCGCGCCGGTGCTTTTTCGCTTCCGCTTCCATAAACACCCGCGC
>JALGUK010000559.1 GCA_029820875.1 Candidatus Zipacnadia bacterium | reverse complement strand
CGTATTCCGGAGTCGTGCTGCCGAGTCTGCTGTGGGCGGTGGCATAAAAGCCGAGAATGATTGGCATATCAGGCCCCATGATTTCACGCACCTTCGCAATTTCCTCGGCACACAAACTCGGGTCTGTCAGGTTCGCCTCAGCCGACTCGTGGCGATAGTAAAACTGAATACCATCGAGCAATTCACCGTAGTCGCGGGCGAAATCAGGGGTAATCCGCGGGAAATAGGCAACCGGCACGAACGCAAGGTGCGGAGACTCAGCGTGGGCCGCGTCCATCATCTGCCGCAGGTACTTGGGATTGAAGAATCTAAGGTTGTGCGTAAAGTCGTCAATGTTCCATGCAGTCAGATTAGGATAACGGGACGCGAGCGCGAGGTGTCCGAATTTCTGCGCCCAACGGACGTAGTCGTCTCCAAACGGCATCGGTGCAGGAGGCTCCGAGGGCGGGCAGATGGTCACCCATACGTTGATTCCGGCTTCTTGGGCGCGGGGCAAAAACCGCTTGAGGTCGGGCCAGTCCATTTTCCCGCGCCGGATGAGAAAATCATACGTGTTGCAATGCAATTCCCGCAACTGCTCAATCAGTCGCTGGATGTCCACTCGCCCATCACTGGTGCGAGGCGCGTTGTCGTAAGTAGCGAAGCACCCGCGTATAGCCTCACGGCGGGCATCACGCGCCTGATCGGCGCATATCAACGGCACGCTGCAGGTAAGTACAATGATGACCACCAACGGACGCATGAATCTCACCCTTCCCCTACTGTACTAATCTCGAAAGCACTACTATGTCCACCGGCTCCCCACAATTGCGGACCTGTCCTCCCAAGAGAGCCTCACGTTCGAACCCTCTTGCCTCCAACGCGGAGAGCTTCGCTTGTGCCCCACTTTCTACATAACACTGAACCTTGCCAGGCGGCAACTCGACCGAGTCAATAAGCTCACCAAGCGCGTCGCTGAATTCGGGATGCACGAACACGTCCAGCAGATGGGCTCCGGTCCGGGCCCGCAGCACTTTTGCATCCTTGACATTCCCCTCCTCCAGGTCCTTAATCAGACTGAGAAACCCTCCCTCAAAGTTGGTCGCGCCCCATATTCGCCGGCTTGCGCTTCGCAGGAAGTCCCCCTGCGGTATGGCATAGAGCTGGCTTATAGGCGCCCATTCGCCCCAACTTAGTCGTGCCGTCGAAAGATCGCCGCGGGCGAAATACTCGTCCAGTGCTCCCGGCTCCGCCTCCCACTGCATGAATCCCGACCTCGGCAGGATGCTGCGGAAGCCGAAGCTCATGTAAATGTGGTATGCTGGGGAATCGTATCCGGTTCCCAGGGTCATCAGTCTTCCGCCGCGACGCTGGTAGTCCTCAATAACCGTCGCCATTATCGCTTTACACGCACCCTTGAGGCGATGCTCCGGCCGGGTGAAGACATGGCCGAGGATAGCGGTCTTACCCCGCGCATACGTACAGATATTGGCGACAAGTTCTTCCTGCAACTGACCCACATAGTAAGTCATATCGAGGTCGCCAAGCGGCTCCTGCAGCGCCCTCTCTATCTGCCACTGCCACAGGCCGCCTTTGTGCGCAAGAAGGGCCTTTAGCCGGTCCGCGTATTCATCTTCGGGCGTTCGAATGGCCCGAATCTGCATGCGCTCACCGGACTTCAATGTTACCGTCTTCAACAGTTCATTCACAATACATCCCTCGAATTCAAACGGCAAATACTACCTGATGGAACATGCAACCGGTTCCCCGCTGAAGAAAGCAATCCCTGCAGGCCCATTACAATTCCACAATCGCCTTGACCGCGGCCGAATCAGGGGTTGAAAGCATCCGAAATGCGGCGTCAACATCCTCCAGAGAAGTCTGGTGCGTAATCACTGAGGAAGGAGCCAGCCGCCCATCAATCAGCATGCTTATTACATCGGGGAAGCGGCCGGCGTTCAGCCGAGAGGCGATGATTTCCGTTTCTTTCCGAATCAGAATTGTCACCGGCAATGGGACACTGTCGGGGCACAACCCCAGAATTACAATCCGCCCGGCCGGTGAAACCAAGTCGAGAGCCAAGCGCACGGTATCCACAGACCCCACAGCCTCGACAACGACGTTTGCGCCCTCTCCGCCGGTGAAATCACGAACCGCGCCTGCAATATCCGCCTGGGAGACGTCAACCACCGCGTCGGCGCCGACTTGCACGGCCTTTTCGAGCCGAGGTGCTCGCATATCGGCGATCAGCGTTCGGGCGCCGCGTGCTCTTGCAACCATCAGCACGGCGAGGCCTATCATCCCCGCTCCGATTACGACCACCGTATCGGCATTTGATATCCGGCCGCGTTCGTTGGCCTGAACGCCCACGGCTAACGGTTCCACCAACGCTCCTACTTCGAAGGGAATGTCGTGAGGCAGACTATAAAGATTCTGCGACGGCACGCTGATGAATTCGGCCAGCCCGCCTGTCGTATGAACGCCGATTACCCTCAGATTGGGACAACAGTTATAACGG
>JALGUK010000558.1 GCA_029820875.1 Candidatus Zipacnadia bacterium | reverse complement strand
CGCAGGCTCTGTCTGGAGCTGGATAAGGAGCTGCTGATTCCGCGAGTCGAAATGCGCCCAGTACTCGCGCTGTGCGCTGGCCGAGCGGAAGACTATGCCCGCCGCCTTGACTCCGCCGCCGTCATTCAGAATCTTGAAGCGGACCGAGACGGCCACATCGCCGAATATCGGCTCACGCAAGTAGGAGACGGTCCCGCGCAGCGTGTTGTCGGTCTGCTCATAAACTCCGTTCCGAACAACCCAGCTCTTGGTCTGCGGCTGCCAGGTGGGCGAGCCGTCGCCGGCCGCCTGGTAGCCCTCGAAATCGTCGCTGATTTCGACGTCAGCCGCCCGGGCCGATGTCAAAAGCGCCGTGACCAGCACCACTACGCAGATGACTGCAGTCCATTTAGCTGGAAATGAGACGGTGCGCATCGGTTGACTCCTTCCCGCGTGCTGTGCACGATTCTTTCCGTCAGGTTATAACACTTCAGCCTCGCGTGACGCATCCCCACGCTTTGGGCGTCAATTATGTAGTGACAAATCCATCTTGTCAAGCCTGTGCGGAACCGCGCCGGGGTTCCACATAATCACAACGACACGCGGGAGGTTTTCACCTCTGTGGCAAGGAACCTCGCCCAGGGTTGTTTAGTCCAGCGAAGCATCCGGCTGTTAGGAGGAGACGCAGATGACTCGAGCAGTATCCCAAATTTCACTTCTGGCAATTGGAGTGGGTTTACTTATGGCGATGTGCGGCCAGGCACTTGCCGAAACCGTCAGCCCGTTCGATGTAGGTGACCGGGCGCAACTGTTCGTTGACAAGGTGCTGGTTCGGTCGGCGGAGAACGTGGCGTTCACGCTTCACCCCGCCGAGAAGCATCCGGACAACCCCTTGCTGAAGGCTGAAAAACCGTGGGAGGGGTGGCGTCTGGAGATTTACGGCAGCGTCCTGTACGATGAGGACGAAAAGATTTTCAAGATGTGGTACATTGGCGAGGCGCACGATTATTATCCGTCCTACGCCACTTTCATTGCCACCAGCAAGGACGGCATTCACTGGGAAAAGCCCCTGATCGGGACGGTCCCCGACGCCAAAGGCAACCAGACCAATGCTGTCATTGACCAGTGCGTGCTCGCCAGTGTCATCAAGGACAACGAGGATCCAGACCCCGCGCGACGCTATAAAGCCATCGTCTGGCTCCAGCGGACAGCCGGCTACCATACGATGATTTCCCCTGACGGCCTTCACTGGACCCAGCTCAGCAAGAAGCCTATCTGCAGGAGCGGTGACGTGATTACCGGCTACTACGACAGGGCGCGCAAGCTCTACGTGGCGTTCCCGAAGATAGGCGCGAGGATTCGCGGTCACAACCGCCGCGTCTTCTGGCTTATTACCAGTAAAGATTTTGAGACGTGGACCGAGCCGAAGCTGGTCATCTACCCGGACCTGCGTGATGATGCGGGCTCGCTGGCGCGGATCGAGGAGGGCTGGTCATCTACCCGGACCTGCGTGATGATGCGGGCTCGCTGGCGCGGATCGAGGAGGTGCGCCCAATCCTCGACCGGCCGGACAATCCGGACCTCATGCGCACTGAGTTTTATGGGGTGGGCGTCTACCAGGCGGAGAGCTGCACCCTGGCGTTCCCGTGGGTCTTTACCATCAACAACAACGCCCGCTGGGGCAACCAGGAGGGGCCAATCGAACTGCAACTGGCCGTCTCAAGAGACCTCGAACACTGGGAGCGCCCATTCCGTCTCCCTTGTGTTCCCCGCGGCAGGCTCGGCGAGTGGGACTGCGGCATACAAGAGACAGCGGCAGAGGCGATTCGGGTAGGCGACGAGATTTGGCTGTACTACGGCGGCTCCAACTACACCCACGGGACCCCTTGCCTGTATCGTGAGAAGTTTGAAAACGGCAAGTCCACCGGCCGCAAAACCAAGTACACCGGCAGCATCGGGCTTGCTAAATGGAAGCTTGACAGGTTCGTGTCGGTGGATGCGGGGCCTGAGGGCGGCGTGCTCACCACGGTCC
>JALGUK010000557.1 GCA_029820875.1 Candidatus Zipacnadia bacterium | reverse complement strand
ATTCTGAGGGCCGCAAAGCGGCCCGAAGAATCTCGCCGTGCTCTCGAGTCCGTCATCCTGAGCGCAGCGAAGGAGCCGTGCGCCGCCAGTCGGCCGGGCCGTCCGGAAGGCCGGCACAGCACAGATTCTTCGCCTTCGGCTCAGAATGACAACATAAGCGACATAAGCGGGCCTGTTGGCCTGCGATGCCACACAACTGTACGCTGTGGCCTACGCGGGCGAGACGCCCGCGGTACCGAATATGGATTGCGGTTTCGGAACAGGAGAGTCCCAAAACAACGCAAACCCAGGAAACTGAAAGGCCGACCCAGAAAGGGTCGGCCGTCGTTCGAGGCTTGCTTCTCCGCGGCAAGCGTGTCACTCTTGTGTCCGGTGCGCGGCCCGCGTGTCAGACGACGCTTACCGCGCCAGGAATTGGTTAGGCATAGCCAACACGAGAAGGATGATGGCAACGAAGAGGGAGCTATAGGCCATAATGACGAATACGTATGCAATCCTTACTAAATTGGCCTTAGACTTCGTTTCCGCCACTATGCCCTCGATGGCTGCGTCTGTCTCTTGTATGAATTCCTCTGCGACTTCGCTGGCGGATGCCTCCTCAAGCCGCTCCAGCACCCCCGAGGCGGATGGCGGCCCGGTGATCTCGCGTGGAAGCATGGCCAGGAAGGAGAACGCGATTGCGCCGATGAATAGTCCGAGTGCTGTCACGAGGAAGAATGCCGGCCACGTCTGATCAAGGTGGTTGGATGTAAGCCAGCCGGCTGCGGCGGCACTAATGCTCGTATAGCCGATGACCCAATTGGCCTTCGCGTCAAGATCGTCGAAGGCACTAACTTGCGCATCATACTCCTTGAAGGAGAGTGTTTGGATCATGGCCAGAAAATCGATGGCTGGCATCCGCTCCGATGGCATCCGTAGCCTCACTCCCGTTCACGCGAAAAAGGTGCAGCCCAGCTCTCCGCCAAAGCCGAGGCCGCAGCCGAGGCCCCAGCAGCCGCCGGCACAACCATCTCCCACGCCCACGAAACCGTCGCCCATGAGGGGAAAGCCGATACACAAAGGCACATAGTAACCATCGACTTATTCGCGATCGCGCTTACTCTGTCCTTCAAGATAATGCTGTGAGCGTGGTATGGATGGAACAAGTCCGGTTGTTGTCCCCGTCAGGCCCAGGCGTCTCCCTCCGCCCCCGCACCGCCCCTTTCATCCACTAATTCGACAAGACCCCGCCGGGGATCGTGTGCCCACAACTTCTTCGTGCTCGCGACGCCCACGGCTGCCCCTTTGACTTACGCCTGGAGGCTTACGAGCACATTCCTTCGCTCATTCCGCCCGGCATCGAAACCGCTCTATCCGAGGAGACCGAGGACGCCCGGTCCCGAAACAGCGCAACGAGGCAGTCGGTGTCGCCTTTGCCGCTCTCCCCTCTCCGGAGCGGTTCCGGAACAGGAACGTCTCAGAGCATCGCACCTTGCCTTTGCCGTCTCCCCTCTCCAGAGAGGCTCCAAAGGAGACTCGAAGGAGAGGGGCCGGGGGTGAGGCCCCAGTTACATCCCCATCTTCGCCCTTATCTCCTCCGGCGTCCACACTCCGATGCCCGCGTAAATCTGTGCGATTTCCGCGTCCTCCTTCGCCTCCGAGAGGTCCATCTCGACGAACTCGAACCGCCAGGTGCTGATGCCCATCTGCTCGCGGAGCATCCTGTTGATTCTGAACTCTATCCGCCGCTGCTCAGGGCGCACCACCTGCTCGCGGAAGGTCTTGTCCTGGTCGCGGGAGTTCGCAAGGTTAGCGTTCTCGACGATGGTTATCTTGCTGGGCGGGACGCGGTGCACCATCAAGATTTCGTCGCGGTTCGCCCGGCGGTAGTCCAGGAACGCGGCGTCGTTGGTCTGCTCCATCCCGAGCTTCTCGAAGCGGACCTTCACGTCGTTGCCCGGCACATCCAGGACCAGCGTCCTGTGCGTCTTCTCGCGCACCTCGCGCTCCATGTAGTGCCTGATGGTACTCCCGCGCCGCCTTGTCGCCGGCGGCTGCGGGCAGAGCGGCCACGATGTCGGGGATACCGTAGTAGCTCGAACGCGGGGTGTACTTCCTGAAGTGCAAAACCTCGCTCTGGAGCTCCCCGGTAACCGGGTCCGTCAGCGGCTCAGGGTCGCCGAGGTTTTTGAAGTGCCGCTTCTTCGTCTCACGGATCTGGACGAAGCCGCTGCGATCCGCCTTTATCCTGACCGTCGGAGCGGGCATGTGATAGAATCCGTCAATGTCTCCTCGGCCGTTGCGGGTGACTTCCATGTATCCGTTGCCGGTCACCTCGACATCCGTCCAGACGGCCCGGAGGACCTCGGTGAACGTCATCTCCGGGTTGCAGTTGTGAAAGAGGCTT
>JALGUK010000055.1 GCA_029820875.1 Candidatus Zipacnadia bacterium | reverse complement strand
ACGCCCACTCCAAGGGCGGTCACCTCGGGTTTTGGGACCCCTGCTTTCTCGATAAGCTCTGACGCCTGCCGCGCAATGCCCTCGATTCCCGCTTCATAGCCGGCCTCGGTTTGCATCTGGGACCGGCATACAATATTGCCTGCCTGGTCGGCGAGCGCGCCGATGCGTGTGGTACCGCCCAGGTCAATGCCGATTACGTATGGCCCCTTGTGTGATTCGGTCACTGTATCGCTCCTGCGAATTCAAAGGTGCGTCACTGATCCGCGAAGGGATCACCTTCATCGGCGGCCTCGGTGAAATCATCCGGCGCGGGAGCGCCCATCTCCTCAGGTGGCTCCTCTGAAGCGGTCTGCCGCCGTTCCCGCTCGGCACGACTCTCAAGAGCCGTGACGCGGAAGGCATTTACCTCCACGCTCCAGCGGTTCTGCCCGTCCTGAGTCTGCCAGCTTCGGGTCTGGATGCGTCCCTCGACGGCGACCAATGCCCCGCGGCTGAGGTAATTGCCGACGAATTCAGCGCTCTGCCGCCAGGTGACCACATCGATCCAGTCTGTTTGTTTCTCGCCTGATTCATCGCGCGTACCGCGGTCCACGGCGATGCGGAACCGCGCCAAAGCCGTGCCATTGGCAGTGTACTTCATCTCCGGGTCTTTGGTGAGACGGCCCACGAGCACAACGTTGTTGACCACGCTAATCACTCCCCGGATGGACGTAGTGCTTCACGTGTCTGCAAATTGTCGAAACGGCAGGCCGCTACACTGGAAGTGCAATCCCTATCGCCCAGTGCGACGCCGAGGCCGTCTCAGACAGCCTCCTCAGACTCCGGCTCGCCCACGGCTTCGGGGGCGACGTCGTCATCTTCATTCTGAGCCGGCTGCGTTTCGGCTGCAGGCTCCGTCTGCGGCTCCTCCGGCTGTTCCGGCGCGGTTGCGGCGTGCTCCGGTTGTGTTTCTCGCTCTGCACCTGCGGCTACGGTGGCCCGCAGAGACATCGCGCGTTCGTTGGCCTTCACGACCATCGAACGGATGACATCTGTAGAGAGCTGAAGCTCGCGCTTGAGTTCCTGGATCACGTCCTGGCTGCCGTGGAAGTACATCAGGCCGTATATCCCATCGGCGTTGCCCTCAATCTCGTAAGCCAAGCGACGCTTCCCAAGCATCTCAAGGTTGACTACCTCTCCACCGCCTGTGGTCACGGCCTGCTTTACCTGCTCGATGACACCTGCAAGCTCTTCGTCATCCAGGGTCGGCCTGGCGATGAACATACATTCATACAACTGTGCCACTGGCTAATCTCCTTCCTTTGGACTTGGTGGTTTCACTTTGGTCACCGTAGGCGGCCCCGCACGATCTTCACCGCCCGTTAGAGTATTACGGCGGGGCAGGAAGGCCGAGGTTGTGGCTTGCCTGTCTAATGACTGAACTTGAACTGGATAACGTCCCCGTCTCGAACGATATATTGCTTACCCTCGCTGCGGATTAATCCCATCTCCCGCGCATTGTGCCATGACCCGACCTCGCTGAGACGCTCAAATGGAATCACGTCGGCCTTTATGAACCCGCGCTGCATGTCAGTGTGAATCTTTCCGGCCGCCTCCGGAGCCGGCGTCCCCTCGCGAACGGTCCACGCGCGCACTTCCTTACCCACGCCGGTGAAGAATGTGACGAGGTCCAATAGCCTGTAAACAGTCTGGACCACGCGCATGAGGCTCGACTCCTGCAGCCCGAGTTCATCGGCGAAAAGCTTTGCCTCGTCGGGCGCAAGCTGCGCCAGGTCGGCCTCCAACAGCGCAGCAACCGCAATCAGGTGCTCTCCGCGGCGGTCGGCCCACTTCCGCACCGCGCTTAAGTAGGGCCCCGGCGACGCAATGTCCGTTTCGTCCACGTTTGCTACATAGAGCACCGGTTTATCCGTCAGCAGATGCAACTGGCGGACCGAGGCCGCCTCATCCTCGTGCAGCGGCATGGTACGGGCGGGTTGACCCTCCTGAAGCCGCTCGCGCAACGATTCGAGGATTTCGCGCTCGCGCGCGACTTCGGCCCGGGGCCTGTTCCCGGCTGCTTTAAGACGTTGAAGCCGATTTTCGACCGTTTCAAGGTCCGCGAGCATAAGTTCGATATTGACCGTCTCGATGTCCCTGACCGGGTCAACAAGGCCGTCAACATGCGCTACCTCGGGATCGTCGAAACACCGCACGAGGTGCAGGATGCAGTCCACCTCGCGGATGTGTCCGAGAAAGCGGTTTCCCAGCCCCTGCCCCTTGCTCGCTCCACGCACCAGGCCTGCAATGTCAACGAATTCGATGGTGGTGGGGAAGGCCTGTCCCTGCTCAAAGATTTCCGCGAGTCGTTGCAGGCGGTCGTCCTGGACAGGCGTTACGCACACATTCGAGTCAATCGTGCAGAAGGGATAGCTGGAAACCTCCGCAGCCGCTCTCCCCAAGGCATTAAATAGAGTAGACTTGCCGACGTTGGGCAGGCCAATCAGGCCGCACGCCAGCATCCTTTTACCTCCTTAGGTCGGGTAATTATAACATACTTAGCGTTCGAAAGTAAACAGTTGTGGGATGGGAGGAGGTGGCAGCATACGCTCGCCTTGCTTCGGTTGACCCTGTTGCGCCTTTCTGCTATACTTCAAACCTTACATGTGGATGCGGTGCCGAAGTATTTGCTGCTGCGGCCGCCCCCCTTCTTTTTTTCTCGGAGCAGAGCAGTGCGGTTAAAACGACTCGACCTCTACGGTTTCAAGACTTTCGCGGATAAGACAACCCTCGAGTTTGACGAAGGCATTACGGCCATCGTCGGTTCGAACGGGGTTGGCAAGAGCAATATCTGCGACGCTATGCTGTGGGTTCTCGGCGAGCAGAGCATGCGTGCAATCCGCAGCCAGAGCGCTCTGGACGTAATTTTCAACGGCACCAACGGGCGCAAGCCGATCAACCTTGCGGAGGTTAGCATAACACTTGACAACAGCGACAAGCGGCTGCCGATAGATTTCACGGAGGTGACCATAACGCGGCGCATTTTCCGCAGCGGGGAGAGCGAATATCTGATCAACAAGTCGAGGTGCCGGCTGCGGGACATCACGGAGCTGTTCATGGACACCGGGATTGGCAAGCCTGCGTATTCGTTTGTGACGCAGGGGGAGATTGACGCTGTCCTCAGCATACGGAGCGAGGACAGGCGGGAACTAATTGAGGAAGTCGCCGGAATTCAGAAGTATCGCCGGCGCCGCAAGGAAGCGACCCGTAAGCTCGAGGCAACCGAGAAGAACGTCACACGGGTGGCCGACATCATCGCCGAGCTTAACAAACAGCGGAGCGAGTTGGAGCCTGAGGCTCAGAAGGCAGCGCGATATCAGGAGCTTTCGTCGCGTCTGCGCCAAATTGAAGTGGACCTTCTGGCGATTGACTACACCCGGCGGAGCAAGCGGGCAGGGCGACTGGCCAATGACCTGGACAACGCCCGTTCAGAAGCGGAATCGCTGGCGACTCAGGTATCCAAGCTTGATGCCGAGGAGGAACAACTGCGACTGGACCTGTCTCGGGCCCACCAGGAGCTTGAAGCACGCCGCCAGGAAGCGGTGCAGGCCCAGCGCGAGGCGGATGCCCAAGAGGCGGCCGAGGCGGTTTCGCACGAGCGCCGCCGCTCCCTTGTTGAGCAGCGTGAAGCGCTCAAAGCAGCCTCCGATGCAAGGAGTGAGAGCCGAAAAGAGCTTCAAGCGCGTCTTCAGAGTCTCCGCGAAGAGCTTTCCGTTATCCAGCAGGAGCTGGACGTGGCTGATGCAGCGGAGGCCAAGCAGGCTGAGGTGCTAAACGAGCTCCGCAGGCGGCTTGGGGAGGCTCAAGGCGAGGCCCAGCACCGGCGAGAGAAACTGGCGCAACTGAGGGCGATGGCCAGCGCTCGCGAGCAGAACCTGCGCGCACTCAAAACCGTCGTGGCCGACATGAAGAAGCGGCTCGAAAAGATTGCAGCGGATACAGACGCAATGGAGAGGCGCCGGGCTGAGACACAGAAGCTCGCAAACCAGTACGCCGACCGCCTCCATAGCCTGGAGGAAGAAATCAAGCGCACGAATGCCCGGCACGAGGCGGCTCAAGCGAAGGTCAACTCCATCCGGGAATTGCTGCAGGAGGAGAGCGCGGCTCTGGAGCAACTGCAAAGGGATGTGTCCAACCGGACTTCGCGGCTTGCCGTCCTGCGTGAGTTGCAGGAGAGCCATGAGGGCTATGGGGAGGGGGTGCGGCGGGTCGCTGCCGCATATCGAGCCGGTCAATTCCTCGGGTTGCGGGGTGTAGTGGGAGAGCTGATAGACGTCCCGCAACAGCTTGAGAAGGCCGTCGAGGCCGCTCTGGGCTCTCAACTTGAGTGGATTATCGTCAATACCCAGGCGGACGCCGAGCGGGGTGTGCACATGATGCGGGAGGGCGAGCCGGCCCGGGCAACGTTCATCCCCATCGCGGCGATGGGCACGCTCTCGACACCGGTGTCGGCGATGCTTGCCGGCGACGAACCGCATGTACTGGGGCCGGCGTCGAGGCTGGTGGGCTACCCTCGCGCGCTTCGTCGCGTCTTCGAATATCTTCTGGGAGACGTCGTCATTGTACGGGATTTGGAGAGCGCCTTCCGTGTGAAGAAGCGGCTTGGCGTAGCCGCGAAGATCGTTACACTCAACGGCGAACTGGTGGACCGTTCAGGAGCGATAACGGTTGGGTCACGCCCGAGCGAGGCGGCCAGTGCCCTCAGCCGTAAGCGGGATATCGAGGCGCTGACTGCGGAAGTCAACGAGCTCCGCGAGAAGCTCGAATCGGCGCAGTCGTGGGTGGCTCAACGCGCGGAGGAACTGCGGCACGCCGAGGGCGAGTTGGAGGCCATCTCAGCAGCGCTGACTGACCTGCGCCTTTCTCTGCTGGAGGTGCGAAAAGAGCACGCATACTCCGAGAAAGACCTGGCGGCGCTGGCAGACTCGGCTGCGGCCTTGGCAGCGGAGAAGGCGTCTCTGGAGGCTGCACTGCGCGAGACCCGCCGCAAGAGCGGCGACAGCGAGATTTCAAGCGAAGACGCCGACAAGCAGGAACGGCAACTTGTGGCGACTGTGGCCGAGATGGAAAAGACCGTCACCCGGCTCGCCAACGAGGCGAACGAGGCCGCTGAGGCTCTATCGGCGTTGCGCGTCTCACATGCAGCCGCGCGGGAGCGGGCGCAGAACCTGCGGCAGAATGCAGAACAGACAGAACGCGCGATAAGCCAGCTTGCCGAGCAGGAGGAACAAGATGGGCGGCAACTTGAGGAATTGGCGGCGGAGCTCGCCCAGCTCGAAGCAGCCTTCGAGCACTCCGACAGCCACGGACACGACCCGCGAGAGCGCCAACAGGCCCTCGAAAAAGCTGTCAGGCAACTTATTGCCCGGCGTGATGAGCTCCAGGCGCGACTCAATGAACTAAGCGACGAAGTCCGCGCCAAGAGAGCATCGCTAGCAGAGGCTCAGGAGCGTGCACGGCGCGCTGAGATCGGTCTGACGCGGGAGCAGGCGGAGATCGCGCACCTGGCCGAGCGTCTGGCCGAGGGGTATGACCTGACTCCTGATGAGGCCGTCAAACGGAGGGACCCCCAGGCTGACGACCGGGAAATTGCGCGTGAGGCTCGGCGGCTGCAGGCGGAGATCCGGGCGCTGGGGCCGGTCAGCGTAGGAGCAGTCGAGGAGTATGAGCGTCTCAAGCGGCGCGAGGAGTTCCTCGAGTCCCAGAAGAGGGATTTGGACGCCGCGCGGGATGACCTGTTGCGTGTCATCAACGAGGCGGACCAGGCGGGCCGCGTTGCTTTCCTTGAGGCGTTCGATGCGGTGGAACGGGAGTTTCAGGCGACTTTCGCCCACCTGTTCGGCGGCGGGAAGGCCGAGCTTATGCTTACCCACCCGGAAGACCTGGCGCAAACGGGCGTGGAGGTTATTGTTCAGCCGCCGGGTCGCAAGCAGCAGAATCTGATGGTGCTTTCGGGCGGCGAGCGCGCCCTCACGGCAGCCGCGTTAATCTTCGCGATGATTCGTGTCCGCCCCACGCCGTTTTGCGTAATGGACGAGCTGGACGCTCCTCTTGATGAGACCAATGTCCACAAATACAATGAATTGCTGCGGGAGTTCGCACAGGACTCCCAGTTGATACTGATTACCCACAACCCCGAGACGATGACCGTCGCCGACCGTTATCTCGGCGTCACGATGCAGGAGCCGGGCGTCTCGAGAGTGTTGACGCTCAACATGAAGAAGCTGGAGAACGAAGTTGAGGAGGCGCCGCAGTGCTGAGGGGTCTCCTGAGTCGTGTGGGCGGTGTGTTCGCCGGCCACAAAGAGCTTGACGACGAGCTGCTTGACCGGTTGGAGGAGGAACTCATCCTCGCCGACGTCAGCATTCAGACCACGACGCAGCTTGTTGACTCGCTGCGGAAGGCCGCCCGAAAGGCCCGGCTTACCGCTGCCGAAGGCCGCGAAGCCCTCAAACGCGAAATCGCTCAAATCCTCGACAGCAACGGGCACAAGTTGGCCGGCGGGCCGGCGCCTCCGACGGTCTATCTGGTAGTCGGCGTCAACGGGACCGGTAAGACCACCACAATCGCCAAGATTGCAAACTTCTGGCGCAAGGCGGGCCGCAAGGTGCTCCTGGCGGCTGCGGATACGTTTCGCGCGGCTGCGATTGACCAGCTCGAGATCTGGGCGCGACATACCGGCTCGGAGATTGTGCGGCACCAGCCTGGCTCTGACCCGGCATCGGTGGTGTACGACTCGCTCCGCGCAGCCAAGGCGCGGGGGGTGGACCTGGTGCTCATCGACACCGCCGGACGCTTGCATACCAAGTACAACCTGATGCAGGAGCTAAGGAAAATCCGCCGCGTCATCGAGCGGGAAATAGGACGCCCGCCGGACGAAACATTGCTGGTCATTGATGCGACAACGGGGCAAAATGCGGTTGTGCAGGCGAAACAGTTCCAGGAAGCCGTGGACGTAACCGGCCTTGTGCTGGCGAAGGCCGACGGGACGGCCAAAGGCGGCACAATCATCACCATCGCCGAGGAACTCGGCATTCCCATCAAGATGCTCGGCACCGGTGAAGGGCTTGATGACATCGAGCGATTCGATGCCCGGCGGTTCGTCGCGAGTCTTTTCGATGAAGACTCCGATGAGACGTGCGATTCAACTCCCCTGTGAAAACTTGGCCCTTGCGGGCCTACCATACTCCCCTCGGCACTGCGATTGACATGTCCTCCGCCTGTGGTACAATTGATTGCAGCATGAGCGTTCTAACATAGCCGAGATTACCGACGGAGCGGTGAAGTCACAATTGGCGCAAGGTTCACGCAGGTATTTTATCCGTACTTTCGGCTGCCAGATGAATGTCCACGACTCCGAGCACCTGGCGGGGATGCTGGAGGAAATGGGCTACCAGGCGGCTGAGGAACCCCACGAGGCCGATGTCATTCTGCTCAACACCTGCTCGGTCCGCGAAAAGCCCGAGCAGAAGGTCTATTCCCTGCTCGGCGACCTGCGAAAGCTCAAGGAGCAGCGGCCCGGCACAATAATCGGTGTCTGTGGCTGTATGGCGCAGGTCCGCGAGAAGGAGATTCTCAAGCGGGCGCCTTATGTTGACCTGGTACTGGGGCCGGGCAGCATTTCCAAGCTCCGCGACGCCATCACGGACGTCGAGAGGGGACATTCTCCAGCCATCGAAACGGCGCTGGACGTGGAGAGGCCCGAGGGGCTGCCTATCCGGCGGGAAAGTCCACACTCGGCCTGGGTCACTATCTCTCACGGCTGCAACAACCGCTGTGCATTTTGCATTGTCCCCGCTGCCCGGGGGAGGGAGCGTAGTCGTCCCCTTGAGCGCATCGTCCGGGAGGTCCGGGAACTGGCCGCCGAAGGCGTGGTGGAGATAACCCTCCTTGGACAGAACGTCAACAGCTACGGCCGGGACCTCCGGCCACGCGTGGGCTTCGCCGATTTGCTCGAGGCTCTCGACTCGATTGAGGAGCTCCGGCGCATTCGGTTTACTTCCCCTCATCCCAAGGATGTCTCAGAGCGGGTGATGGACGCCGTCGCAGGCCTGCCGAAGGTCTGCGAGCACTTTCACTTGCCCCTTCAGTCCGGTGATGACGAGGTCCTGCGGCGCATGAGGCGAGGGTACACGATGGAGCGTTACCGCGACATCGTGCGCGGCCTGCGGGAGCGGGTGCCGGACATCGCAATCACCACCGACCTCATCGTCGGCTTCCCGGGCGAGACCGAGGAGCAGTTCAGCAACACCCTCCGCGTGGTCGAGGAGGTTCGTTTCGACCAGGCGTTCATGTTCAAGTATAACGCGCGTCCCGGCACCGCAGCCGCCGAGTTTCCCGACCAGGTGCCTGAGCCGGTCCGCCAGCGGCG
>JALGUK010000556.1 GCA_029820875.1 Candidatus Zipacnadia bacterium | reverse complement strand
GTGACAATCTGCTTTCTCGCAGACCCACAAAAAGCATTAGAGGAATGTTCGCGGGTATTGAAGCCGGGTGGGTGCCTGCTCGTCGGCCTCGTGCCGGCGGACAGCCCGTGGGGGGAACTATACGCCCGCAAGGGGCATGAGGGGCACCCCTTCTACTCGGTGGCGAGGTTTTACACTTGTGAGGATGTCATCGAGCTTGCGGCAAAAGCAGGGTTCACTCTCAACGATGCCAGGAGCGGCCTTTTCACCCACCCGGATGAGGCTGTGATTGGCTCTCCGTCACAAAAGGGGATTGTCCCGGGTGCAGGGTTCGTGGCGATGAAGTTCCTGAATGCCCAGGAGAAGTGACAGCAGGTTCCCACAACGGGCGGCGGCGTGAGCCTCACCTGTAAGCAGCGGTTACACCGTGCGCTCTGAAGGATTCCCCCTTTCCCCCGCGAATATAAAAATGAAATCTTATCCCGCGGCGTCGTTCCAGTCACAGCTTGCCTTGAACGAAATAAAGGACCCCCTCAACGACTACGTAATCATCGGTGAGGGAAACACCTCCGCAAAGGTGGATGACGACACGTTTTTCGTCAAGGCCAGCGGGACCCAGCTTGACGGGATCGGGCCTGAGGGCTTCGTCGAGGTCCGCAGGCAAGCCGTCCTGCAAATGTTGGAAATGGATGAGCTGAGCGACGAACAAGTCAGGGAAGGACTCACCGCCGCCTGCGTGGAGCCGGACGGCAGTGTGCGGCCATCGGTGGAGACATTCTTGCACGCGCTGCTGCTTTCAATTGACGGCGTCCGCTTCGTCGGTCACACCCACCCCACCGCGGTCAACATCATACTGTGCGCTGAACGCGGCGAGGAGGCCGTCAGCGGGCGGCTTTTTCCGGATGAGATAGTCTGCTGCGGCCCGGCGCCTGTCTGGGTGCCCTATACTGACCCAGGTGCGCCGCTGGCGCATGAGGTAAGCAAGCGGCTTGACGACTACATCGCCCAGCGCGGCGAGAGGCCGAAGGCCATCCTGATGCAGAACCACGGCTTGATCGCCTTAGGCGCCACGCCAAAGGAAGTTCTCACCACCACCGCCATGTGGGTCAAGACCGCGCGTGTGCTGGCAGGGACCTTCGCGCTCGGCGGGCCGCATTACCTGAGTGAGGCGAACGTTGCGCGTATTCACACCCGGCCGGATGAAAAGTATCGAGAGCGCGGAATCACCGGCACAACGTAAGGAAAGAGATGAGAGCGATGAGTGAGCTGATAGAGCGTTACCGCAAGGGAGAGGACCCCCTCCCCAAGACCAACATAGGTTGGCCCATCTATGCTGCCGGCCTGGAGAATGTGGGGCGAAACCATCAACCCGTATCCGCGCCCATGCCCGATTTCGGACCTGACGAACTGCTGGCACGTGTGGACGCAGTGGGCATATGCTTCAGCGATATCAAGCTGATTAAAGCCGGCAGCAACCACCCCCGAATCCGGGGGCGGGACCTGGCGAAGAACCCGGCCATCGGCGGCCACGAGGTCTCCTTGACCATCGTCGGCGTCGGCGAAAACCGCCGAGAGCAGTATAAGGTCGGACAGCGGTTCATCGTACAGGCGGATATCTATTACAAGGGCAAGAACATCGCGTTCGGCTACATGCTCCCCGGTGCACTGGAGCAGTTCACGGTCATCGGCAAGGAAATCCTCGAGGGTGACGAGGGAGTGTACCTGCTGCCCGTCAAAGACGAGACCGGTTACGCTCAGGCTGCGCTCGTGGAGCCGTGGGCGTGCGTGGTCGCATCATATCTGGTCGCACCGCGCGAGACGATGAAGCCCGAGGGGACGGCCTGGATAATCGGCGGTGATGGGAGCACGCAAAGGCAATACCAAATCAGCAAGGGCTTCGACGAGACCACTCACCCCGCGCGAATTCTCTGCACGGAACTGACTGATTCGACGATGCAGTTTATCCGCGGGTTGGCAGAGCCGCTGGGGGTGGAGATTGTAACGACCCCTCCTCTCGAGAAATTGGATATCGCGCAGTTTATCCCTGAGCCGTTCGATGCGACCGTGCAGGTGGACGTGGGACGCATACATTACGAGAACATACGCTATGTGGGCACAACAACGACCGATATCGCCGAGGCTTATCGCCGCGACCGCACCAGCGAGCTTGTCGGCGGCGGCTGCGCGTGGTTCATCGGCGCAGGCGGGCCTATGGGGCAGATGCATGTCGAGAGGGCATTGCACCTGCCCAACCCCCCGCGGCTTATCGTCGGTTCGGACGTCGACCCTGACCGCCTGGAGACGTTACGGGCCAAGAACGAGGATATCGCGAGGGAGCATGGGGTCGAGCTTTTGTGCCTGAACCCCAAGGAGATGGGGATGGAGGCGTTTGAGCAAACGCTGCGGGAGAAAACCTCCGGCAAGGGCTTCGATGACATCGTGTTGCTCGCGCCGGCTGCGGCGCTCATCTCCCATGCGCAGCAATTCCTCGCCGAGAAGGGCATACTGAACATCTTTGCGGGGTTGCCCGTGGGCACGACGGCCGAGCTGGACCTGAGCGATGTGGCCACACG
>JALGUK010000054.1 GCA_029820875.1 Candidatus Zipacnadia bacterium | reverse complement strand
GTCGAGGTACTTATCAACCTCGATTTTGGCCTCCTCGACCGTCATCCCCCGTACATGAAGCTCGTCCGGCAACTGGAGAGCCTTTTGGATTTCCAAACGCCGCGACGGAGCCGGTTGCTGCGGCGTCTCCTCGGGGTACTGAAGGTCGGACAGGGCAACCGTTATCTGCATAACGCCCACCTGCACATCAACCCGTCCGTCCGGACGCACGCAGATGACCTCCCCGTCCTTGTCCAGACTGCGCACATGGACGCGTTCCCCTGCCTCGACCGATGTCAATGGCTCCAGCGGTGTGGGCGGAGACTCGGCGCGGTGTGGGCGGAGACTCGGCTTGAGCGTGCTTGACCTGCACCTGCCGTATCTGTTCGTCCATTTCGATGAGGCGCCGCCTCAACTGTTGGGTAATTCTGGATTCCTTCGGCTGCTTGCGCAATTCCGCCAGGATGGCATTCGCCTCCTCCTCAGCCTGGTGGACCACCTCACGCGCTTCTCGGAAACCTTCAGTCATCGCAATCCGGCGTTGCTGTTCAAGGGTCTCGAGTTTATCTTCGTATTCCCGGGTTAGCTCATAAAGGTAACTTTGGTCTCGCCCCACTGCACGGCGCTTGCGCTCGAGGCGCCTCCGGCTCTTTTCCATCCGACGGATGGCCTTCTCCACCGCAATCCGGTCTTCGCTGAGGCCTTCACGCGCGGCGCTAATTATGTCATGGGGAAGTCCGAGTCGGCGGGCGATCAGCAGTGCATTGCTCGCGCCGGGGACTCCAATCCGCAGATGGAAGGTAGGGCGAAGCGTCTGCGGGTCGAACTCCACGCTCGCGTTCTCCATTTCACTTTGATTGTAAGCGAACGTTTTGAGAGCACCATAGTGGGTCGTCGCGACCGTAAGCGCGCCATGCTCGTGAAGGTACTGCAGAATCGCCTGCGCCAGCGCTGCGCCCTCCTCCGGGTCTGTGCCGGCTCCAATCTCATCCAGCAATACGAGGGCATTGGGCTTGATGTGTTTCACCGTATTGACTATCTGGGTCATGTGGGAGGAAAAAGTCGAAAGGTTCTGCTGGATGCTCTGCTCGTCGCCGATATCGGCAAAGACCTGACGGAAAACGGAGATCTCACTCCCCTCGTCAGCGGGAATATGGAGGCCCGATTGAGCCATCAACACCAGCAGTCCCACTGTCTTGAGGGTAACCGTCTTGCCTCCCGTGTTCGGGCCTGTGATAATCAGCGTCCGGAACTCCCGGCCGAGCCAGAAGTCGATTGGAACGACCTCGCCCGAAAGAAGCGGGTGGCGCGCGCGCTTGAGGTTGACAACCCCATCGTCCGCGAGCCTCGGCTCGATACCGTCCATCATCTCGGTCAGCCGCGCTCTTGCCGCGATGAAATCAATCGTCCCGAGAGTATCGAGATCGGCTTGGAGCGCGGGTGACCTCTCCCCGACGGCTTGCGTCAGCCGCCGCAGGACGCGTTGAATTTCCTCCTGCCGGTCAAGCTCAATCTCACGCACTTCGTTGTTCAGCTCCACAACCGTCTCCGGCTCCAGGAATATCGTCGCGCCGCTGGCGGAGCGGTCGTGGACGATTCCTTTAAGCCCGGCCTGTCGCTGTGCCTTGACAGGGATGCAGTAGCGGCCCGAACGGATGGTGACAATAGGGTCCTGGATAACCATCCTGTACGCTGGCGCACGGAGAATCTGCTCCAGTTTGGAGCGGACCCGCTCGTGTACGATTCGAGCGCGGGCACTAAGCCGGCGCAGTTCGGGCGACGCCTCCTCGTTGACCGCCCCTTCGTCCGTAATGCAGTGCAGCAGTTCCCGCTCGAGCTGTTCGTACTCGCCCAAGCGTTCGGTCAGGTGTGAAAGCCGCGGGAAACGCTCATCCCGTCACCTGCCGAATGCGAAGAAGGTCTTCACCGTCGAGGGTGGCTCCAATCGCCGCCCTGCGGCACAAATCGCCGACGTCACAAAGCCCCTGGAGTGGAAATGAACCGCGCTCACCGATGAGCGCGCAGGCTTCGGTCGTCTCGGCAAGACGCTCGGCGACCCACTGCGGGTTCACCGCCGGCTCCAGGCGCCGCACCAGCTCCTCCCCGAGGCTGCTTACGCACTGCGCCTGCAGAAGTGCCTTGATTTTATCATACTCGAGAACCCTAAGTGTGCGTGAATCCATCTGCGTGAATCCATCTGCAAAACCTCACAAGCCCCATTCTCGCCGCAGGCTCTCAGTCCTCCCAATTGTTGCTAAAGGGGCCGAACGGGCAGTGACCCATCCGGTCCCTTTGTTAAGGGGGGCAGGAGTTGCTGGGGTTTTCAACGTGCAGAAACCGACCAAGCATACATGTGGGCCGTAGGAGGAATGATGACGGCATAAATGGAATCTCAAAAACAGACTTGCACCCCTTGGGAAACGCAACAATGTGTACAGTGGGGTTGTGATGACGACCCGCGCTGTTGTAATCGGCCTCACGCTTGTCGTACTCCTGGCCATCGGGATTCCATACGGCGATCTTGTCGTCCGAGGGACATGGGTGGGGTTGACCGCCTTTCCCATCAGCAGTTTGTTTGTGTTCTTTCTGCTGGTTGGGTTTGTAAACGCGGTTCTGCGCAAGCTGGGACGGGGAATGAACACCGGCGAACTGCTGCTAATATACTCGATGACGCTTGTCGCAGCAGGAATTCCATCATTCGGCCTGACGGCCCTTCTGATCCCCTATATCGCCGGCCCGTTCTACTTCGCGACTCCTGAAAACGGTTACGCACAGACAATTCAGCCGTACTGGCCGGATTGGTTGCATCCCGCCAGTCAACGCTCCGTTGATGCGCTTTACGAGGGCCTCCGCGACGGGCAAGCGATCCCCTGGGGTGACTGGTTGCTGCCGCTTGGGGCGTTTACGGTATTGGTTCTGGCCGTGTATGCGGTGTTCTTCGGGCTTTGCGCAATCCTGCGCAAGCGCTGGGTTGACGAGGAGAAGCTGGTCTTCCCGCTCGTGCAGCTCCCCGTCGGCATGGCGACCTATGGCAAGTCCAAACATCCGCTTTCCCCGTGGCTGCGCGATAAGATTATGTGGAGCTTTTTCATAGTGCCGTTCTCGATTCATACGCTTAACGGCCTTCACTACTATTTTCCCGCTGTGCCATCCATCAACGTCCACCTCATTTCCCTCGACACTTACCTGACAACCCGTCCGTGGGATGCTATGTCGCCCCTGCGAATCCGCTTGCTGTTTACTATAATTGGCCTCGCGTACCTGTTGCCCAGTGAACTGTCTTTCAGTCTGTGGTTCTTCTTTTTCTTCTTCCTCGCCCAGCAGGTAATCGGCCGAAGTCTGGGCGTACCTATGCCCTCGGTGCAGGCGTACCCTGTGCGCCAATTCGTGGCGCACCAGATGATTGGCGGCATCATTGCCTACGGTATGTACGGCTTTTGGACGGCTCGCGGCCAGGTGCGTGACGTTGTGGCCAAGGCGGTTGGCCATCACGCGGCGGGAGACGATTCGCGCGAGGCGCTGCCCTACCGCGTGGCTTTCTGGAGCGTCGCCGGAGGCCTTGCTGTAGTGTCGCTGTGGGGTGGATTCGCGGGAGCGTCCCTTGTGGCCACGCTGGTGCTGTTTTTGCTTTACTTCCTGGTGCATATTGTGGCCGTGCGGCTGGTTTGTGAGGGAGGGATGCTCTACGTGCAGCACCCCTTCCGGCCGCTGAACATAATGCTCGCGGCGACGGGCTCGCGACGTCTGGGTGCACAATCGGTCACGATTCTCGCTCTGCTTGACCATCTTTTCATGCTTGACAATCGCAGTCCCCTTATGCCGGAGATAATGCAGAGCCTCCGAATGGCCGATGCGGGAGGGCTGTCGCGGCGGAAGCTCACGGTTGCGCTTGCAGTCAGCGTGCTGATAGCTATCGGCTGCTCGTACTGGTCGTATCTGCGGCTGATGTACACCTACGGAGGAACCTCGCTGAACCCGGGGTTCACATCCTACTATACTCGGAACCTTTACTGTACCTGGGTGAACCACCTGAACGTGGCCGGGGAGGATGCGTCGGGGATGACGTTTGTGAGGATGTCGGCCGGCGCGGCCACGATGCTCGGAATTCTCTTCATGCACCGTAACTTTCTTTGGTGGCCGTTGCACCCTATCGGGTATCTGATGGGTGCCTCATGGCCGATGATCAACTTCTGGTTCCCGATATTGGTCGGCTGGTTGCTCAAGAGCCTGGTACTGCGTCTGGCAGGCCCCAAGATATACAGGAAGCTGATTCCCGGGTTCATGGGGCTTGTTTTGGCGGAGTTTTTGAGCGCGGGGATGTGGGTCATCGTGGATGCCCTCGGTGGAGTACGCGGGCACGAGGTCTTTTCGTTTTGAGCGAGGCTGCCAGGGGCGCGGCGGCGGTTATAATGCCTGCAAAAGTTTTTCATCATCTTCGGAGTTGCGAAAGAGGTCAACAGGTTGTTGCCGGAGAAACGTGCTATCGTCAGGCGCTGGGTAAGCGTTTGCTTAACATGCAGAGCCGTAGTGGGGATGGGTTGTCGTGCTCCCGTCGGTGTTCGGATGGAGTCAGGGAAGTCTGGCGAAAGAGGAAGCCCTGCGTCCGGGTGGGCCGATATTCGGGGCAGGATAAATCCCCCTCGAAGGCGAAGCCTTCCCTATGCCTGATTATCTTTGAACTGCCGTCGATTTATTGCCAGAGTGGCGCCGTTTAGGGCCTCAACTGCGGACCCCTGGTAAACTTATTTAACACAAGGAGCGTTGAAACCATGGACAGGAAACAGATTCTCGCGCGAGGAGGTCTCAGCCGTGAATGGCCGGCTGAGCCGATGTTGGGTGGCTATTATACGGACGAAGAGATCGAGGCGGTTGTCCAGACCATCAAGGACTCGATGGATCCGACGGTGGGATTCGGCTTTTTCTGTGACGAGATTGTTGAATTCGAGGAGAAATTCGCAAAGTACTGCGGGACCGAGTTCGCCATCTCCATCACCTCGGCCGGTGCCGGGCTGGACATGGCGATGATGGCCCTGGACCTTGACCCGGGTGACGAGGTCATTATCCCCGCTATCAACTTCAAGGCGGGGTTTTACGCGATTCTCGGCCAGGGCGGTAAGCCTGTTCTGGGAGAGTCGGATCCGGAGACTCTGAACCTTGACCCCGCTGATGTCGAAAGGCTGATTTCCCCGCGTACTCGTGCGATTCTGGTCACACATATGAACGGCCTGTCGGCGCCGATTGACGACTACCTTGAGATCGCTGAGCGGCATCCGCATCCCAAGTTCGGCCCGGCGAAAGTAATCGGCGATGCGGCGCGTGCGCTGGGCGGCGAGTATAACGGGGCCAAGATCGGCAAGAAGGGCTGGATGACCGTCTTCAGTCTGCACACCATGAAAATGATGACCACCCTCGGCGAGGGAGGGATGATAGCCACCGATGACCCCAACCTTATCCGGCGCCTTCGCGGCCTGAGGCAGTGGGGCGCTGAAATCACCGACGATATGGCAATCCACACCGGCAGGCGCGCGACTGACGACCCCCGTGCCGGATGGGGTACCAACTACAAGATGACGAGGGTGCAGGCCGCGGTGGGAATAGTTCAACTACGCCGGCTTGATGAAATGATTGAGGCCCGCCGTAAGGTGGCGCAAAACCGCACGGAAATGCTCAAGCATATACCTCAACTCAGCCTACCTCCCGAACCCGCGGGCTACAAGCACGTCTATTATCTATACAACATTCTGGTGCCGCCGGAGTGGGCCGGTGAGAAGCGCGACCAGATGATGAAAATGCTCAAGGATGAATATGGTGTGGACACTGTCGTAGCCAACCCGCCGACCTATCAGACGGATGCGTTCGTGCGCCGCCATACTCAGGGCCAGTCCTGTCCACGCTCGGAGGAGCTCGGCGCCCGCCTTATCAACCCGCCCACGCACCCATGCATGTCGGATGAGGATAACGAGTATATCTGCGCAGCCTTCGAAGATGTAGTAGAACGCCTCGCGTAGAAGGGATAACGGGTGCGGCCGGTGAGCAGCCGAACGGGTTTGGACGCACAATAGCCGGAAGGTGACTGCATGCGTATCGCCGACGTTCCGACAAAACAGCGTCAGATCAAGCTCCCAATGAGCCAAGCTATTAAGATCAGCCTCCGCAATGTGACGCTGCGGCTTGGTCGAGCCGCAATCACAGGGGCGGGCGTGGTTCTGGGCATTGCATTCCTGATGTCGGTGTGGACGGGGGCAGTGATTACCCGCGCCGTTGAGGAAAGGACTCTGGACGCCGCCATGCAAGCGCGGCAGAGCTGGCTTGTAGTGATGGCCTTGCTGGTGTGCGGGCTTGGTATCACCAACTCCATGCTCATGTCCGTCACCGAGCGCTATCGCGAGATCGGTACGATGAAGTGCCTTGGCGCGTTGGATGAATTCATCGTGCGGCTTTTCGTCATCGAAAGCGTATTCTTGGGTTTTCTCGGCTCGTTGACAGGCGCAGTTTTAGGAGCGCTGGTGAGCCTGTTGGTCGGGGCCATCAAACACGGCTGGGCCGTTACGCTCAAGATGAGCTGGGCGGATATGGGAATGTACTTGCTGTATTCAATCCTCATCGGTGTCATGCTCTCGCTGCTTGCCGCAATTCCACCCGCCGTGCGGGCCGCGAAGTTACCGCCTGCTGCAGCATTGAGGGTGGAGATTTAAGCTGCGTGGATGTTGGTGTGCAACGGAAAGGGCTTGCGACAGTTCCCGAGCGAGCCCCGGACCGCCCGAACGGGCCATCAATATGTTCACCTTGGTCGGACGTAACCCGGTGGGGAAGCGAAGGGACCATCGGTGTAGGAGGTAGGATATATGCCGTTACCCAGATGTCCTCATTGCAACAAGGAAATTGATCCCTCCAAGCCCGGTGTTGTGACTGAGGCGGGGCTGATTACTACCTGTCCCCACTGCGGAGGTCCTCTTGGGGAGCAAGTCGCCGCGGCAGTGGCAGGAGTGGCTGGCAGCGAGGATGTGGAGAAGCGCCTTCACGAAAAGCACGGAAAGAAACTCTCGGAGTTCGGGGATGCCTCGGCGACAACTCATGAGTTCATCGTTCGGACGAAGGATCTCGTAAAGACCTACACGATGGGCGGCCAGGCGCTTAACGCGATTGATGGGGTCCAACTGGATATCCGCCGGGGCGAATACATCTCGATTATGGGCCCGTCCGGCTCCGGAAAATCAACCCTGTTTAACATGGTAGGCGGATTGGACAAGCCCACATCCGGCACGGTGTTCATCGACGAGGTGGACATGGCGCAGCTTGATGCCTTTGAGTTGGCCTGGCTCCGCTGCCGCAAGATCGGTTATATCTTCCAGACATTCAATCTGATTCCCGTCATGACCGCACTTGAAAACGTCACGCTCCCCATGATTTTCGCCGGTATGACCAGCGACGAGATGATGGAAAAGGGAGTTGAGCTTCTCAACATCGTGGGACTCGGGGACCGCCTCCATCATAAGCCCCAGGAGCTTTCCGGCGGCCAGCAGCAGCGCGTGGCGGTCGCGCGAGCGTTGGCCAACAGTCCCGCTATCGTGCTGGCTGACGAGCCAACCGGTAACCTCGACCTGCGCACCGGCAAGGAGATAATTGATCTTCTGCGCAGGCTGAATGAAGAGAGCGGCGTGACGATCATCTCGGCGACCCACGACCTGAAGATGATTGACGTGTCCGACCGGGTGGTGCACATCCGCGACGGAAAGATTGAGAGGATTGACAAGCGCGCGGACATTGCGCTTGAAGTCGGTACATTGGAACACGGAGAGGAATAAGCGACCGCAGTGAACGGTGGTGGAAGCCTGGAGTTGGAGGGAATGAAGATGCAACTCGGGGTGCGAGCCGGTGCCTTACGGGTGTGTCAAAACCCAAGATGTGGGTGGTTCGGCTTGAATAAGCCACGATACGGTCTGATAAGTGTCTTCCTATTGTTGTTGCTCTTCGCCGTGACTGCTCCCAGCTCGGCGCAGGGGATGGATGAAGAGGAAATCGCATTCAAGAGCGAGACGGATTATCAAGCTGTCTCCTCTGTGGTGAGCCGCGCTGAGATCGAAGAAACTACCGCATTTATGGCCAGGTGCGGTGTGGATGCGACCGGTTATGCATCCCGAATGACCGGCTCCCCCGGGTGTGAGCAGGCCGGCGAATACATTCTGAACAAGTTCAACGAGATCTTCGGGCCTGAAAACGTCACGACCGAAGAGTTTACGGTGCCGGTGCCGGTCGACGAGGGTTCCACTCTTACCATCCTGAGCGAGGGGAAGGTGCTCGGCAAGTTTCAGATTTTCGCCCTGTGGCCTAATCTGGTCCGCACCTGCCAAACGCCCCCCGGAGGTATCACTGCCCCCCTTGTTTATGCAGGCAACAGCACCCTCTCCGAGTACTCGGGCAAGGACGTTGACGGTTCAATCGTCCTCCTCAAGCTCAACTGCGGGACACAATGGTTCAACGCGCCGCTTCTGGGAGCCAAGGCGGTTCTGTTCATCGAGCCGGAACGGACACTGCGTGGCGAGATCGAGTCGAAATTCCTCAGCATCCCGGCCGATATCCCGCGGTTCTGGGTGCCGAAGGAACTCAGTGACAAGCTCCTTGCGCTGTTGGATGTCCACGGTACCATACGGGTGCGCCTTGATTGCAAAATGAAGTGGAAGAATGTTACAGGGCGCAACATCCTCGGGACCATCAAAGGCACGGATCCACGCCTGAAGCGCCAGCATATCGTTATCGAATCCTACTATGACTCGATTTCGTTCGTGCCCCGATTGGCCCCGGGTGCCGAGAGCGCATGCGGCATCGCCGCGCTGCTGCAAGTAGCAAAGGCGTTCAAGGCCCAGCCTCCCAAGAGGACCATCGAATTCCTGGCCACTGCGGGGCACTTCCAGGGCCTCGCGGGCGTGAAAAACTTCCTTTACAAGCGATTCAGGGGCGCACGGACGGAGAAGCGTGTCACGCACCTTTTTGACTTAGCCCGGCAAGCGCGACGAAAGCTCGATGACGCACAGGAGAAGATCTGGGAACAAAAGAGCGAGTACGAAACCGAAGGGGTGCAGCAGGAGACACCTGAGCAGCGTACTTACGAGCAGATGGTCGGTCTGCGCCGGGTGGACAAGGCCCTCAAGAGTACGCGTAAACTGCTCCACAAGATGACCGCAACGGTTCGCAAGGCCAAAAGCGAGTACCGAAGGGCATGGGAGGCGCCGACCGACGAGCAGGGCGTCGAGGAGTTCAACCGTGGCAAAGACGAGGACAAGCAGATTACCAAGAAGGAGTTCATCCGCTACAAGAAGTTCATTACGATGATGGAGCAGGCCATTCCTCCCGCGGAGGCGGCCTGCGACAGGCTGCAGAATGTTCTGGACGAGACCCGGCCGCTACGCCGCAGGGACGCAGGTATGGCAGAGCAGCAAGCGGCGCTCAAGAAGGTTCAGAATGCTCTGATCGCGGTCACTGATGCACTGGACTTCTCCGAGTACGACATATACGCATTCTTCGGCTTGGATTTATCGAGTCACTTCGGGACCACCGGCATTTTCTACAAAGGTTACGGGTACGACTTTAACGAGAACATCCAATGGAAGTTCAGCGACATCGGCAAGAAAGCGCGCGAATACACCGAACTGATAGGTTCCGCTTTAGGGGTCCCGCCTCAGTCCGCACTCGTAGACGGCATCAACCCCATCCAGGGCAAGAACTGGCGTGTCTACCTCCCGGGAAAGTTGGCCATGGACCACGAGGTGGTCACGCTAATGGGCAGGACAGGCCTCGGACTGGCTACCATCAATGATTCCCGGCCTTATGTTGATACACCGTTCGATATACCTGACAACGTAGAGATTAACAATGTCTATCGGCAGACACGCTTCACAGCCTGTCTGCTTCAAGACCTGGTAAACATCACCAAACCCAAAAACCTATATGAGCTGGATCTTGAAGACAACTTTACCGAGGTGGACGGGCGGCTGGTGGAGTTCGACCCGCGTGTCAGCTACTTCCCCAACGAACCCGTCGTGGGCGCTATCGCAGTCGCACGCACCGGAGTCAAAACCTCGATGGGCGTTCGCAATGAAATATTCGACATCGTGGGCGAGGACGGCCGGATGTCGTTGAAGGGGTTGCCAAATGTACGGGCAAAGCCCGGTAAAATCCCGATTGAAGGGTATCTACTTGACGAGGATACCGGCGCGGTAGTCTATGCGCCCGATCAAGGCGTCAATGGTGCGAAGACATACGCCATTGAGACTACGATGGATACCCAGGAAAAGCCGGTTACATGCGTCATGTTCCCCTGCACATCAATGACAATCTATGACATGGTGGACCAACGTTTCTTCGCTTTGCTGCAGGAGATTAACATCTATGACGCACGCACGGACGCCGAGCCGTACGAGTACGGCTACTGTATGCCGCTTCCACCACAGCAATGGGTCTCCTACTACGAGCCGGTAGCGGTTGTTTTCGCCACTCCGGGCACCAACGTCAAGGTTACAATGGGCGCCAGCATCCTGGGGCTGCGGTTTTTGCTTCTGAATTCCCAACCGACGGAAAAAGACGACCTGTATCTGGGTACCGGGTATCCAATCGACAAGCATCCGAC
>JALGUK010000555.1 GCA_029820875.1 Candidatus Zipacnadia bacterium | reverse complement strand
TTACCCCTCGTGTACAGCTACGACGACATAGATTGGCGTTTTTGCGACGGCCTTAAGCCCTTTATCGGTGTTGGTCAGGAGGACGGCTACACCATCCGGCACGTCTTCCCGTCCACAGTTCCGGTAGTGGTGGGTGACGAGCTGTGGTTCTACTACGGGGCGTTCCAGTATGTCCACCGGCTGGCGGGCAAAACTGTCCAAGTCATCCAGACCGGTATGATCAGCCTGGCGAAGCTCCGGCGGGACGGCTTCGTTTCCTTGGATGCCGCAGGAACGGGTGAGATTGTCACAAAGCCTCTGGTTTTCGAGGGCGACCGGCTTGTGCTGAACATTGCCTGTGAGGACCAAGGGTCGGCTATGGTCGAACTGCTCGATGCCGAGGGCGAAGCCATCAGCGGCTTCACGCGACGCGACTGCGATAGAATCACAGGGGATTCCGTTGGCAAGATCGTCACATGGCGCGGGAACTCCGATATGGGCAAGCTGGCGGGGACGCCGATTAGGCTGCGAATCAGGGTGCGGAAGGCAAGACTTTACGCCTTCGGGTTCGAGAAGGCCGATTAAGGCGCTGATGGCTCAGGAACACATAAGATAGTGTGCTGAAACGGGGCTTTGCTCCCGCCTCCGCGCGACTTCGGCGCGGGCAAGCTCATAAGGTCTTCAAAAGGGATGATAGCGATGTACCGGCAGGTGATTCCTGTCGTTCTCGTGCTGATTTCATTGCCCGGCTACGGCCAAACCCGCAATTACTTCACTGCGAGAAGGCACCGGCCCGAGCCGATGCAGGCGGGCTTTGCGAAGGTCAAGATTACGCCGCCCATCGGCACACGGATGATGGGTTTCGGCGGGCGGGACATGGCCCACGGATGTACCGGCATACACGATGACATCTACACCCGTGCGCTCTACTTGCGCCAGGGCGAGCGTGAGGCCCTGATAATGGGCTTTGACCTGTGTTTCCTTGGGCGAGCCGACTCGGACCGCTTCAAGCGCGCTATTCGGCGCAAGCTGCGCCTTCGCCCGGAACAGATTCTGCTCAACGCATCCCACAACCACGTCGCTCCGGCAGTGGGTACCTGGTACGCGGCGCCTCCGCAGACAAAGTATCTGAGGCAGTTGCAGGAAGCGGTGCTCAGCGCCGCCGTAAAGGCTCATGATGCAGCCCGCGAGGTCACGCTCTGGGCCGGTATGACCCGCTCAAGGCTGCCGGTCAACCGACGCTGGAAAAGCCCCGAGGGGAGCGTGCAGAACCGGCCGAATCTCAAGGGGCCTGTCTACGACTATTTGCCGATATCCGCCGAGTACCCGGGAGCGGCCATGGACCGCATTGACGAATACCTCGGCCACGATGCGAGCATGTTCCTGCAAGGTGTGGCCGGAGACGCCAAGCCCCGTGTCATCGCGGCCGTCGGCGAGGACGATGTTCCTTACTGGCGCGGGGCCGACTGGGACGATGTCGCCGAGGCGGGAAGAAGCGTCGCTCAGGAGGTCATCCAGGCGCTTCAGAAAGGTCTTAAGGAGGTCCAGCCACGTCTCGCTTACCACTTGCTCGAGGTGAAGTGGCCTATGCAGCCTCCTGCAAGCAGAGAGTCATACGAGGCAGCGGCAAAGTCGACCAACCAGGTGCGACGCCGGTGGGCTGAGGCGATTCTGGCCCGGCTCGACCGCGGGGAGGCTTTGCCTGAGGCCGTTCCGCTCTTTGTGCAGGGTATCCAGATTGGTGAGGGGCTTCGAATCATCGGCATCGAGGGCGAGCCGCTGCACGCATACGGCTTTCTCATTAAGGACTTTTACGGCGGCGGCGTCACGTTCCCCGTCGGCTATTGCAACGGCGAGGGCCTGTATCTGCCCGC
This sequence comes from Candidatus Zipacnadia bacterium, assembly GCA_029820875.1. The sequence goes on along the minus strand of JALGUK010000555.1, from coordinate 977 downwards.
CTCCGACCAGGTTGACGAGGGCGGGTACGAGGTCGGAAGCTACTGGGAATACGGCTGGCCCGCACCCCTGGCAAAGGGGTTCGAGGAGATACTGACACAGGCCCTGGAGCGTATCCGCGCCCAGGGAGTCGGCTGAATGCGCTTCAGTTCACCTGAATCACATACGTATGCGGCCCGGCGTTTGGATGTTCCTTGGCGATTGCAGGCGGCATGTAGCGGTTCACGTTCAATATGAGCTCCTGCGTGTTCTCGTCCTCTATCAGGCCGTAGTTTGACAGTTGCATGTCCGGCGGATCGTTCGGTCGGCGGTCGTCTATGATGGTGACCGTGTTCCTTCGCAGAGTCAGTGTCTCCTCGTCCAGTTCCCCGATAATCAGCGGATAGCGCGGCCAGTTGCCCCGGGGCAGCATTCGGCTGATGTTCCCCACCCAATAGCACTTGCCGGTCTTGGAGCTTCGGATGAAGCTGCAACATGACGACGGCGACAGGAACGGCTCCCCGTCATCGAATGTGAACGGGGTGCACTCGGACCAGGTCTTGCCGTAGTCGGTGGAGAGCGTCTTCCACTTGTAGGCCGGAATCTTGCCGGTCGGGTTAGGCTCGTTGGATGCGCGGATGACCATTAGAATGTGCCCCGGCTTGCCCGCCAGCTCTATCATCGCGCACTCGTCAGCGCCCCGTGCGGACTTGTCGGGACCGAGCTTCACCGGTTCGCTTACGTCCCAGATGATGTCGTCGCCCGCCTCGTTCCAGGTGCCGATGATACCGCACACGTAGCTGAATGTGTACGCGTTGAGCGGGTTGTAGTACTCGCCGTTTTCGTCAAGGGGAGCGTAGTAGCAAGGGAAAAATATCTGGCCGTTGCTCATCTTCAGCATAATACCGGGGATTGTCGCGTAGCAGAAGCTGTTCTTGCCGACATAGACGTACTTTATCGGGTGCATCGGCGAGTATTCTTCGCCTTGCTGTACAATCGG
>JALGUK010000554.1 GCA_029820875.1 Candidatus Zipacnadia bacterium | reverse complement strand
AAACAACCAAATATAGAGTATTCGATAAGCGCCGCACGTAAGCGCCTGTACGCCACGTCAAAGTGGGGCCATCGGCCTCTCAAGCACTTGCAGAAGGGGGATGCACACATGCCGCCCTTGCGGTCAGCAACCGGATGGCAAACACGATGAATGTCTCGAGGTGCTGGAAGTGCGGCTACACTATCGAAGGTCGACTGATGACGGTGTGTCCCATGTGTGGTGCCGATCTCGCAGGACATCGCGAACGACAGGGGACATCGATATGGTACCCTGCGCGAAAGTCACTGCGAGGCCTGCGCCACCAGCTCACAGCCCTGCGCGCGAGTGGGCTGGGAGAAACAAGCAAAATCGAGAGCATTGCTCGCCAGATTCTTCAACTTAACCCCAATGACCTGCCAGCCCTGCTGGCGGTGACTGAGTGTCTGGAACAACGTGGCGCGCACGCGGATGCGTTGACCTATGCGGAGCTTGCCTGGTCGTTGCAACCCGCTAACGCGATCATCTCAGCACTGCGCGACCGCCTACGCGTCAAGGTGGCGCGCGATGCCGAGGCGCGCAAGGCGTACGCGGAAGGAATGGCGGACTGCCGGGCAGGAGCATACCAATCGGGCGCGACTGCATTGAGGCGCGCTCGCAACCTTGGGGTTGGCGACCCTGAACTAGCAGGATGGCTGGGGCTGGCCTTGCTCGAGCTGAGGCAAGTCGTGGAGGCTCTGTCCGAACTTGGGCCCGCGGCCAACAGGTGCCCCGACTGGGCAGAGTGCCAGTGCTGGTTGGGCCGCGCGCTGGAGACCGCAGGCCAGCTGGACCAGGCGACCGAAGCTTACGGGCGGGCCTTGGCGATTGATCCGGGACTTATGGACGCCCAAGAGGGCCGGAGGCGGGTCGCGCAAAAGCAAGAGCGACGGCGGGAGATGGAGTGGGAGGAACGCGAACGTGCTGCGATACGAGCGCAGATGGGCGCTCAAGGAAAGCCGGACAATGCCAAAGACGCCGGAGTGGCGGTGCTGCTGGCCCTGGTCATCCCGGGAGCGGGGCACTTGTACTGCGGCCGCATAGGCGCGGGGGTTGGCTATTTCATTGGGATTGGCATCTGCCTGGCCTCGGGCTGCCTCGCACCATTTGGGCTCATCATCTATGTCGTGCAATTAGTAGATGCCTACAATCTTGCCAAGAACACGCAGCAGCCGAACTTGTCAGATAGGTAATTCAGACTTTTCCAAAAACTCCATTTCCCTCGTCAAAGAATTGAGAGGGGGATGCACACATGCCGTTCGAGTACGACCTCGCGAAGTTCATTGATTTCAGGGACGCAAAGGAGTGTGCACGAGTCCGCGCCATCAAGAAGGAGGACATCTGCAAGCACAAGAACAAGCAGTTCAAAATCAGCGTTATAGATGACCTGGGCGAGTTCTACGGGGCCTTCGCCGCCCGTCGGCCCCGTCCCGCAGTACGCCATCGCCGCCCGCATGATCAACGCACTCGGCATCGACCTCAAGCACCTTATCACCTTCAACATGGACGAGTACGCCGACCAGGACGGCAATACTGCACCAGCCGACTGGGAGGGCTCGTTCGCCACGGCCATGTGGGCTAACTTCTTCGGCCGCATCGAACCAAAGCTCCGTCCGCCGAAGAAGAATATCCACTTCCCGAACACCAGGAACATCAAGCGCTACTCGAAGATGATACAGGACGCCGGAGAGGCGGATTGCTGCTACGGCGGTATCGGCTGGTGCGGCCACATTGCCTTCTGGGAGAGCAGCCTGGGACATGAATTCAAGAGCTTTGCCGAATGGAAAAAGGCCGGGGCGCGGATTGTGGAATTGACTCCGATGACTATCATGCAGAATGCGCTCCACTCCTTCGGCAGCGACTGGTCCTGGGTGCCGCCCAAGGCCGCGACTATCGGCCCACGGGACATAGTAAACGCCAAGGACCGCAGCTTCTGGCTCGACGGGTGCAGCAATATAAGGGCACTTACACCATGTGGGGGCCTCTCGCAGAGAACGTAGAGATTCACATGGCTTGAAAAGCCGTCTGCACAGCGAGGTTTTGAGCTGTTTCCCCAACCAGTGGAGTGCTTTGGGGTTACTAAAGAGGTGAATCTATCGGTAAACAACAATGCTTCTTGGCTAAGTTCGACACAATATGACATTTATAACATTTAGAGGTTGGAGTCGAGTACTGTCCCTCGCGAGGAGCGGTGCCCGGTACCAGCCAAGGAAAGGAGGTAAAAATGAAGCGAAACTTGGCGGGCGTTGTCGTGGCTGTGGTGCTTGTGGCGGGCTTTACCGGTTGCGGGGGACTGACAACAACCACTACCGGCACTGGAACGGGCTCCGGATCGTTGATGGTCCTGCCCAACCAGACACTTAGCGCAAGCATTGACACCGGAGGCAGGGGCACTTTTGTCACCGCTCAGACGCTCCTAGCATGTGGAGGCTCGCCGCTGGCAGGATACACATGGTCAATTGCGTCCGGGTCGAATTTCCCTCCAGGCACCACCGTCTCGCCGTTGACGGGCGTTTTCTCGGGGTCGGGAGCAGGCCTGACACCGGGTCAGTATACGTTCAAGGTGCAGGTCTCCGACGGCTCCACCACGGCTACCGGGGACGTGACGCTGGTGGTTCAGGAGTATGAAATCGCACCGTATACCGTCCTCCAACAATGGCCTGATATTATGGAGCGCCAACTGGTGGACGGCCGCGCCGGGCATCCCTACGGGGCGTCGCTTTTCGTAATGGGCGGCGAACCGCCGTATACGTGGGCCGAGGACACCACTTACGCCGGTCGTGCCGACTTCGACGCCTCCGGGTTGGTCATTGACGCTTCGCGGGGCGTCGTGCGGGGTACAATCAACTCGAGCGTAGCAGGGAAGACCCTCCGCTTCCGTGTAGTGGTGAAGGACAGCACCGGCGATACGGCGGTTTATGCTCCCGTTTACGCCATCACGGTGCATTAATGGAAGATAATCAAGGGCTTTCGATACTCAACTATACGCCCTTGTGACACCGGAACCCGCAGAGGCCGGTAAGATTGTCATTCTCCGGCCTCGATGTTTTATCGCAACAGGCTCTAACTGCCTTGTCAGTGGTTGGGGCCATAGTAGGCTTTTAAAACCCGGCCTTTAGCACCTCAATTGCAGCGTCTCAACAACGAAGGGAGATGTCAAGTTGAGGTCAATATGTCCGCTCGCCGTGGTCGTGATGCTTCTGCTCGTCGCTTGCACCTCCTATGCACAAAATCCCTCGCAGGACGTCCCGTTCGACCACTGGGCCTATGATGCGGTGCAGACTCTGGTGGAGCACGGGATTATCACCGGATATCCCGACGGCACCTTCAAGGGTGACCGTGCACTGACCCGCTACGAGTTCGCGATTGCCACCGCGCGGGCGCTGGACGCGATTCAGCAGGCAGGCGCGCCTGCTGCCGCAGGACCGCAAGGTCCTGTCGGCCCTCAAGGCCCTCCGGGACCCGCGGGACCGCAGGGACAACCCGG
>JALGUK010000553.1 GCA_029820875.1 Candidatus Zipacnadia bacterium | reverse complement strand
GAACACCCGCCGCCAGACATCTGTTTGAGGCGCACCGGCGATAATCAGCCGGCGTGTTGCCGTATCAGCGAGGCCTGTTTCAGACATCTGCACCCAGTTTTCCGACCACCGGTCCCTATCCACGCACACCACGGGTACCGCCAGGCCTGAGACACGCCTCCCGTCCCATTCTATCTCTGGCGCTCTGAATCTTTCACGCGACAGCTCCCCCCTCTGTGGCGAGAAGTAGCTCCGTCGCCCCTGGTAAGCCCCTCCAAATCCGTACCCGCTGCCGTAAGGAGTGTAACCCTGCCCGCCACGCCACAGATAGTCCGAGGCGGCTCCACGACCTTGCCTACCACCACCGTAAACAGCGCCTCCCATTCCGAAGCCGTAGTACTGCCGATGACGCGAGAAGACACCGACGGCGTCGGGATAGCCCTCTCCGATCTCCTGCAGCGTGAATTCGCCTTGCTCTATGCCCTTTTTGAGCGGCACAATCGCGGGGAGACTACTTGGGAAGTCCGTCTGAATGGGGAAGAATGTGACGTTCGCGGCTGTATACGGCTCACCTAACGATAGCGTTCTGACAAGGTCGCTAAACTGATCATCGAGGGAATCTGCGCGCACATAGACGGCGGTCGTCGAGAAGGACAACACTACAACCACAAACATGATAATATACGCACGCACACTGCTCACGGTCTACCCCTCCCATGTCCACCTCTGGACTGGTATTTCGTACCGGTTGCATTTCCAGACGAACGAAGGGGCCACAAGTTCAGCCGGTTTTGATATTGCGAGAAGGGGGAGGGCCTGAATCCAAGACTTCAAGAGCCGGATGGCGTTCGAGAATGGCCCGTCGCATATGGTCAGAGTTTGCATCCTCTGCGCAGCTTGCATCGGGGATAATCCCGATCCGGAGGTCGCCTTCGCCACCCATGGCAAACCAATCGTTGGCGCGAACTGCGAAGGTCCTGAGGTCATCCAGTCCGCCCTCGGCTGCGTCCCGAACTACGCTTTGAGGTGCACAAAGCACCGCTGGGGTCCGAGCCATGATTGCAGCGCGACGGCGTCCCAATGGTCCGCGTGGTCGTGGGATACGAAGATAGCGTCACAGCGCTCGACGTCCTCAGGACGCCCTCAAGCCGGTGTAAGCCGCTTCTCGGTGTGGTCACTTCAGGCAAAACTATCAGCTTAGAAGGGAGCCACCAGCACGGTGTGCCCCTTGAGGTCCTCTACCATAAAGGACGCATGACCGATGTGCGTAAGCCGCAGTCCTCCGAGTTGGAAAGGCTTCAGAGGGTCTTCCTCCGTCGCTGCCAAACGACTATTTGTTCACTTGCGCAGAGCGTCCTGTGCCGCCTCTATCGCCCTTGCAAGTTGTGCGCGGGCTGCGAAGTACTTTGCGGGGTCCTTCTCGAAGCGGGTGAGAGAGCCAATCAGGCGGTCAGGTGCGTCGAGTGCGGCTTGGGCTTGGGCAATGCGGCTTGGGCTTGGGCAAGGACCGCATCCGCGCCGCCGGGGCGCTCCCGCTCCAGGCGAGAGACCAACTGTCGCAGCGTCCAGAAGTACTCCCTGTCTTCGAGGCCCTCGCGGATTAGCTCCCAGCGTATCGAATCGACCGGACCGGCGACCACGGGCACGTTCGATTCTATGCGAGTGGCTGGGTAGATGAGTTTGCCGTCACCGTTGCCCCAGGTGCGCTTGCCGTCGGGGGTGAAGCTCATGCCGTTCTCCCAGGGGTTGTCGCGCCAGTAAGTGGTTGACCAGTAGAGGCTCCCTGTCACTCCGTACTTCTCCATCATCCAGAAGCGCACGCGGTGCTCAATCGCGGGATGGTCGATGAAGTTGTTGGGATATGGTGTTTTCGGCCCGCAGCATACGTACCACCACACCTCGTCTCCGGCCGCCTGCCGTGCCCTGCAATCCTCAGCATTGAAGGCTCCCAGGACGGGGACCCAGATGTCGACGTGCCCGTACAGCTCCGGTTCGGGCTGCTCGGTCAGTAACCTCCTGAGGCGAGGATGTGCCCGGCG
>JALGUK010000053.1 GCA_029820875.1 Candidatus Zipacnadia bacterium | reverse complement strand
GGGCTGGATTCGAATACGGAGGGAACCCCCTCATAGTCATCGTAAGGTGTCGGAGCGACCGGCGTCGGACTCGTATCCCAGGTCTGGCCATTGTCCGTCGAGCGAACGACCCATACCTTCCCCACCTCCAGGCTTTTATCGCCTTTCTTCTGAACACTACGAGTGAAGAATGTTACCAGCAGGTCGCCATTGGCGAGTTGGCAGACATGCGGGTCCCGGTCATCCTCCGGTGTATCAATCACCAGGAACGGCTCGCTCCATGTCCTCCCCTCGTCTGTTGACCTCATGCCGTAGACGGCGCCGCCGGTCGGTGCCTCGGCGCTCGGGAGCGTCACATGCCCCTTCCCGGCGTAGAAGACGACGAAGATGTCCCCGTTCGCCAGCCTGCAAACGTCGGGGAAGGCTTCGTAGTTACCCCACGGCCCCTCATCGGTAATCGTGCGGAACGTCTGGCCTGAAGCAATTGCGCACAAACTAACAAGGGCTGATGCAAATATAATGAGACCTTTCATCCTACGACCTCCCATTGAGTCACGAGGCCGACTCATATCCATCTGGCAGGTGGATTCGTCGCGGGGGCGGCAAGACCTTCTCGGCTGTGAGCGGTGAGTTCGACTCTTTGAGAACCACTTGGTCGCGGATAACAGGGATTCCTTAGGCCGAGTTGGAGGACTGGAGCGCTTCGCCGGCGAAGGGTGTCCTCGGTTGTTGAGCTGAACAATAGAATAGTTTTGAACACCGAAAAAGAGTCAGGCATTTAAAGCGGAGGTGATTCTTGACATCGATTACGGTGGCGCCATTGCTGCACCTGTCGTTCCGAGCAGTGGGCGAGAGGTGCTATCTTACCGGTGGACGACCGGGATGTGCGTTACCGATTGAGGACAGACGCCGTCACACTTAACCGCCTTCAAGGGGGCAAACGTCGTGAAACAACAAATGCTCGGTCGAACGACGGTGATACTATTGGCGCTTGTGCTACCGGCGGGATGCTTGACCCAAGCTCAAGAGAAGCCTGTGCAACAACCCCAGCAGGAGCTGAGGCAGATGCTTAAGATCACATGGACCAGAGGCCCGGACCTGCCGCAGGGATTTCAGGACAGCGACGGAGGTTTCATAGGTGACAATCTCATCACTGTGTGCGGTTTCTGCAGCGGGGAGGATGCTCCGTCAAAGCCCGGGCGCTACCCGCGAGGCTTTCTGAAGAAGGCCTGGGGGATTGATGTAACCAAGGAGGCCGAGGGATGGTTTGCGCTTCCCGACTTCCCAGGTGACGCCCGGCAGGAGGTATTCGCCATTCCCGTCAACGATCAAATCTACGTCTGGGGCGGCTTCAGCTATTCCGAGCCTTACTGTTACAAGGACGGCTACCGACTCTCCCGCAATGACGGGAAGTGGGTCTGGGACGAGCTTCCGCCGCTACCGTGGCCTGTTTGTTCGAGCGGCATTTGCGCTATCGGGTCAAAGATTTACGTTTTCGGTGGCGCAGACTACGATACCGAGAAGTTTTACACGTTTACGGATCGTTCCGGGAGAAACAAGCGACTCGGGGCACATCTGCTGATGATTGACACAGCCAACCTCGATGCAGGATGGACGCAGCTTGCTGACTGTCCGGGGACGCCGCGCTGGGTTTGTGCAATGGCAGAAGTCGGAGGTAAAATCTACGTAATAGGCGGGGCGACCGGCAACACCTTCGAATCAGCAACGGATTTCCCTTACTGCACAGTCGTGGACAATTGGGTCTATAATCCTGCCACCGACAAGTGGACGCGGCTGCGCGACCTGCCCATTTCGAGCGGCAACTTCCCGAGCGGAGCAATCGTCTTCAAGGAGCGGTACATGGTTCTCGTGGGCGGCTTCCAGTATAACAAGATAACCAACCCTGACGGAACCATCCGGGACAAGTACGGCACACCGTCAAAATTCGGCGGCACGGGTGACTATTTTAACGATGTCTTTGTCTATGATACGCAAACCGGACTGTTCGGCATGGCAGATCCGTTGCCCATCAATAACAACCTCCCTATGACCGTCCTTCGCGGCAACCAGATATACCTAATCGGCGGCGAAGCAGACGGGCGGGAGATAGACGGGGTCTACTACGGGCACCATCCGGACCTGTTTCTCAAAGGAACGATTCACGAATTGGAATAGCTACGTGAAGGCAAGCCAAAGTAAACGGCGCCCGACCTCGTCCACGGCTCGGGCGCCGTATCAGCATGTTGTCCAGATACTCTTTTACTCAAGCCCCATTGCTTTCAGGTTCTCAAGGCTGATCTTGAGGCTTTCAAACGGGTCCCTCTCACAGGTATCCTGCTCCACGATGTACCAGACCACGCCGGCGTCCTTGGCAGCGGCGAGGATGCCGGGCCAATCCAAGTTCCCCTCCCCCACCTCCGCCATAATCTGCTTGCCACCACGAATAGTCATGTCTTTCAGGTGCAGGAGCGGCAGGCGCCCCTTTAGCTTATTGATCCAGGCGACCGAGCTGCCACCGCCGTGCTGGATCCAATATGTATCTATCTCGGCCATGAAATACCGCGGGTCGCTGTCCTCGTAGAGAATCTCCAGGCCCGTGCGGTCCCCGAACTTCTCCAACTCGAAGCTGTGGTTATGATAGGCGAATGTCATGCCACCCTCAGCCAGGCGTGCTGCGACCTCCGACGCCTCCTTGGCGAATCTCGCAAAACCCTCTGCGTTGCGATACTCACTGGGTAGCCCCCCGATGGCCGGGTATTTGCAGCCGAGAATATTGTGCTCCTCGATGACCGCCTCCGGCTCGTCGCGCATTTGTTCGTAGCCGATATGGGTCGCACATATCGTAAGCCCTTCGCCGTCGCAGATCCGGCGGAGTTCCTTTGGGTCCATCGGGGCCAATGCTGAAAGCTGCACGGCCTCATATCCGATGGCTGCGATTTTTTTCATCGTTTTCGCGATGTCTTCGGGCGATTGTGTGAACTCCCGGACGGTGTATAATTGAGCAGCAATGACAGATGGCAAATTCAGTCGCTCCTTTCAAAGATATCTGCACGGTCCATACGGCGCGCTCACCACGCCTTCTCGGTTGTCGTCAGGCACTTCCGTGATGCCCGCGCGCATACCTTCAGTGATGGCGCTCACCATCAAAACACGAACAAAGCCAGCAGCTTACTGCCCGCCGGAAGCAGGCGGGTGTGATGGGATGAATACGAAGAAGGTGCTGCCCTTGCCCACCTCACTCTCCAGCCAGATACGGCCGCCATGAGCCTCCACCGCTATCTTGCAGAACGTCAGCCCGAGACCCGTCGAGTGCCTGATGCCTTCCTGGCGCCCTTCGACCTGTCCGAACTTGTCGAAGATTTTTTCGTGCAATTCCGGTGGGATGCCCGGCCCATCGCCTCGGCTGGGACCAGGTCTGCAAGTTTCAAAGGCGAGTTCGCGGGCATCATTTACCCCTTCGCTGGCGCCGTTTTAAAGCTCGATTACCCCTTTATCGCTCCGGCCGTGAGGCCCTTGGTAAGATAGTTCTGAAGGACAATATACACCAGCAATGCCGGAATCATAACGATGACAACACCGGCAAACAGCGCACCAATATCGGTGTCGTACTGCTTGGCGATCGCCAGGTTGGCCAAGCCAAGCGGAAGCGTTCGGATTTTCTCATCGGTAATGAAGACAAGGGCGTATAAATACTCGTTCCAAATCCCAAGGAAGTTGAAGATCGCCACCGTGATAAGGCCCGGACGCATAAGAGGAAGCATAACGCGCCAAAACACCTGGAACTCGCTGCATCCATCTATGGACGCCGCGTCATGCAACTCCCCGGGAAGCGTCTGGAAGAAGCCGGTCAATACAAAAACACTGAAAGGCAGCGATACGGCGGAATAGATGAGAATCATACCGGCGTAAGTGTTAAGCAGCGTGAGTTTCATCAGCAGGAAGAAAAGTGGAATCAGCATAAGCTGAACCGGCAAGGTCATGCCGGCGATGAAATAATAAATAAGCGGGCGGTTCCAGCGGAAATGAAACCGCGCAAGTGCATATGACGCAAGTGTCGCAGTCACAAGCACCACAGCAAGGGAGCACAGTGTTATGATAACGCTGTTGAGAAAGTAGTTTCCGAACTTTCCTTCGGTCCAGGCTCGCACATAGTTGTGCCAATAGAAGACCTTCGGCAACCCCCAGGGACTCTCAGAGGTGAACAGCTCCTGACTCTTCTTGACCGAACTAATCAGCACCCAGAGCATCGGATAGACCACGATGACCAGATATGCAATGAGCGTTGCATACAGTAGGACTCGTTTCACACGGTTCATAACTGACTCCTATTTGCTGCTACGCTGCCTCTTCTCCCGGCTTGCTCATCACGCGGAATGTGATAAGGCTGGCGGCCAGCACCAGGATAAACATCACGACCGACAGGGCCGTACCATAGCCCATATCGTATTCGGTAATCGCCTTCTCGTACATCCACGTGGCCATAGTGTGGTTCTTGAGGGCGGGGTAACCGTAAGAGAAGACCCAGATGAAGTCGAAAGCCTTCAAACCCCCGAGAACGATAAACACCATGGCAATACGATTAACCGGCCATACCATCGGCCATGTCACGTTCCAGAAGGTCTGCCAGCCAGAGGCCCCGTCCACCTTGGCAGCATCGAAAAGCTCCTCGGGGATACCCTGAATTGCGGCCAGATACAGGATCAAGTAGAAGCCGACCGCCATCCAGATGCTCGGTGCATAAATAGCGGAGATAAGAGTGTCCTGTGAAAGCCATGCGCGGGTAAACTGCCCGAGGCCGACAAGACGCAGAAGCCCGTTGAAGATGCCCCAATCGGGGTGGTAGATGAACGACCACAAGATCGCCACGACAACGATGGACAATACGTTCGGGAAGAAGTAGCACACGCGGTAGACCGCCGCCCCCCTGGGATTCTGGGCAAGCACGGAGGCGAAGTACAAGGCGAGCGTCATTATGAATATGCCGGGGACGACAATCAACAATATGTTATTCTTGATTGCGCTCCAGAAAACCGAATCATGCAGCACGAGGTTGTAGTTCTCCAGACCCACAAATTCTTTCTGGGGCGTGTACCCGCTCCACACAGTAAAGCTGATTTGAAACGCCGACACCGCCGGGTAGATGACAAAGACAGTGTACAGGATGATGGCAGGCGCGAGAAACACAATCGCCAATGTACGCTGCTGGCGCCGTCTCAATGCTGCTCACCTTCTTCCGCCGACTTTGGCTTGGTCGGATTGACAATCTTGTGAAGGCGCACGCGCTTATCACGGCGCACCGCCTCGGCGGCTTGTTCGAGATAGTGAGCCGTCTGCTCCGGCGTCCAGTCGAGTGTCAGCATGTTCAACGAGGCCTCCTGGTAATAGAGATTGAATGTCGGATACCAGTCAGCCACGCGGGACGTGAAGGTGAAAGGCGCCATGTGCAGCGCGCGGACGGCATCTTGCAGCGCCGGTGGCGGATTCTCGTCCGAGCCGACAACTCCCATCAGCGCTTGTTTCTCCTGAGTGAACCGCTTTGCGTTGGCAACTGATGTAAGATGCTTGAGAAAGTCGGCGCCGATCTTCGGATAGTGGGCCTTCGCAGGCACGAACCAATACTCTCCTGAGACGTTGATTGCCCGCGGCTCTCCCTTCCCGCCCTCAACAGCCGGGTAAGAGAAATAACCCATCTCAAATTCGGACGGGATACTGCTTTTCATCTCGTTTGCAAGCCAAGTGCCGCAGGGAATCATTGCAGCCTTCCCTTGCACGAACTTCATCTGCGATTCCATGTGGGAAAGGCCCATGTATTCGTCGGGAATGTACTGGTTCTTCCTCAACTCCTGAATCATTCTGACCGCTTGGACAACTGCGTCATTTTCCCATGCACCAGGCACCAAGTTCTGCATATCACACCACACGTCAACACCGCCGATGCGCTGAACAAGAGTCTCAAAAAGCGAATTGATGTAGCCTGGATAACGTCCCTGGAATGCAATGGGGTCAATGCCTTCAGACTTTATTCGCTCGCACAACCGAAGCAGTTCTCCCCAGGTATGAGGTACCTGCCAGCCGTGCTCACGAAACTGCCGCTTGTCATACCAAAGGCCATACGCGGCATAATGAACGGTCAGGGCGTACCATTTTCCATCCTGGTAGAAGTCGTTAATCAGACTGGGCATGAGCGTATCGCGCCACGTCTTGCCCGGTTGTCCGACTGCAGGAGAATCGAGAGCCTCATTGAGCGGATAACATTGCCCCGCTTCGATGAGGATCCAAATCGGCATGTGTGCATAAACCAAATCAGGAGGGTCCTGCGCGATGAAGCGCGCTCGAAGTTTCTCCGCATTGCGCGGATCGCCCCACAGGTTCACCTTTACATCTGGGTGGGACTGCTCGTACTGATGGGCGACCCTCTCGAAGAAATCAATGCCGTATCCACCGTGGAACACCGAGACCTCAAGGACCTTTTTCCCATCTTCGACAAGCGGCCCTGAGTGCTGCTTACAACCACCCGCCAATGACATAACCAGCGCCACGAACACTATGGTCAGGTGCAACCTACAGCGAGTCCAGCTCTGCATCGAGATTTTCTCGGTTTCTCTTTTCATCACAACATCCATGAACGCAATGCTATGCTCACCGAAGAACGTGAGTTTACCGCACAACTGCCTCCGGCCTGCCGGTCCTCCCCGACTTCCAGGCCGCCGCGGTAAGCTGAATCACGCGCAATCCACACTCAGCAGGTGCTTCCACCTCTTCCCGGCCAAGGATAGCATTGACAAAGTTCGTGTCCGGATCCGAACCGGCCGGCATTTGTTTGGCCGGGACGACCTTCTCGTCCGGACATTGTAGCACAACCTGGCCGCCGCGGTTGAACAGTATTCCCTTTTCACACCAGATGGTAATGTCCTCCCGCCATGCAACGCTGTCGCCGATAATTGAAATGTTGCAGAGCGCTCCACTGTCGAACTTTACCGAAAGCGCGGAGAAGATGTCTACTTTGGTGCCCGCCTTGTCCATGTAAGAGAAGACCTCAGCGGGTTGTGAGTCGGTCACCCAAAGGATGATGTCCAGCAAATGGCTGCCCGAGTCATTGAGTTGTCCGCCGCCGGACAGCTTGGGGTCGCCTCGCCAAGTCTTCGTGACAGGCTTCCAGTTCTGCGATTGCAATGCGGAGATAAATTGTACCTTTAGGTCAAGTGCATGGGTTGTCTTGCAGACCATCGGTTTTTCCACAAGCACGTGCAGACCCTTCTTGAGCGCGTCACGCACCTGGGGGTAGTGCAAAGTATGGGGGGACAACACCTGTACCGCGTCGAGAGAGACCTGGTCGAGCATGTCCCTGTAGTCGCTGAAGACACGCGCCCTCTTGAGAGCGGGGAGCGCCGTTTTCAAGCGGCTTATCTGCGCCTTGACCGGGTCGCACAGTGCGACGATATTCGCCTCCGGGATGTTAAGCAGGCGCGAGGCGTGTCCACGAGCAATTCCGCCTGTGCCGATGAGACCGATTCGGATTCGGTCGCTGCCCATGTATGTCGCTCCTCTTCAATACGGCGCTGTTTACATGAATAAGTGCATGTTCTCGGTCACGAAATCGTTTTCCTTCAGGTAATCGCAAGTGGGAAATTCAAGGGGCTTTACGTAGGGCAAAAGCGCAGTCAAGAAGGCGCATATGAGTTTCCAAAACGCACTCCAGCCTACAGGAATCCAGCCATAACTGAAAGAGGGAAATCCGTTGGCAGCTTTATATAGTTTAATAGCCCATTTCTTGCAAGACCATTCAAGTTACTAAGGCCACAAAAGCCCTGAAATCCTTGACTTTTGATAGTACTTGTGGTAAACTTTTTATGTCTGCAACGAGTGATAACGGAGGACCCAGAAGCTGATGTCAGAAGCACACTACGAAGCCGCAGACATTCGTGTTCTTAAAGGACTCGAAGCCGTCCGCAAAAGACCGGCAATGTACATTGGAGACACCGCAGAACGGGGTCTCCATCAGCTCGTATATGAGGTAGTTGACAACAGCATCGACGAGGTCTTCGCTGGCTACTGTCGCAATATCGAGGTCATATTAGGAGAAGATGGCTCCGTCACTGTTGAGGACGACGGTCGAGGCATCCCGGTAGGCATTCATCCTGAGGCAAAGCGTCCGGCAGTCGAGGTTGTTATGTGCACGCTGCACGCGGGCAGCAAGTTCGGCGGTGGAGGCTACAAGGTGGCCGGGGGATTGCATGGTGTCGGGGTGTCTTGTACGAATGCATTGTCCAAGTGGCTGGAGGTCAATGTCAGACGCGACGGCAAGATTTACCGCCAACGCTATGAGCGGGGTGTACCGGTCACAGAGCTTGAGGTCGTGGGCAAATCCAAAAAGACTGGCACGAAGATCACTTTTGTGCCTGATCCGGAGATATTTGAGAAGACTCGTTTTGACTTCGATATCATTGCCAAGCGATTGCGGGAACTATCCTACCTCAACGCCGGCGTAAAGATTACGCTCAAAGACGAGAGGACGGAGGCTGAGGAGGTTTTCCACCACAAGGGTGGCCTGCGGGAGTTCGTCGACTACCTCAATCGGCATCGAAACCCCCTGCATAAGCCCATCTACATAAGCGGGAAGCGCGGTGATACAAGCGTCGAAGTCGCGATTCAGTACCACGATCAGTACCACGACAACATCTTTAGTTTCGCCAACGCGATTAATACCATCGAGGGCGGCGCTCACCTGTCCGGTTTCAAGAGGGCTTTGACTAGTGTGATAAATGCCTATGCCCGCGATAATGGCCTTCTGAAGGAGAAGGAGCGCAACTTCAATGGGGACGATGTACGCGAAGGATTGACTGCGGTTATCAGTGTCAAACTCCTCAACCCACAGTTCGAAGGGCAGACCAAGACGAAACTGGGCAACAGCGAGCTTGACGGCTACGTGATGTCTATTGTCCACGAGGGTCTCACAACGGCGCTGGCCGAAAGCCCAAGCGTGGCGCGGCGAATCGTCAACAAGTGCATCACGGCGATGCGTGCGCGTGATGCGGCACGCAAGCAGGCTGAACTCGTCCGGCGTAAGTCGGCATTCGATGGCGCAGGCTTGCCGGACAAGCTGAAGGACTGCAGTTCACGCAATCCGGAAGAGTGTGAATTGTTCTTGGTCGAAGGGGATTCCGCAGGCGGTAGTGCCATAGCAGGACGTGACAGCAGGCACCAGGCTGTGCTGCCATTGAGGGGGAAAATCCTCAATGTAGAGAAGGCTCGTCTCGACAAGATGCTCAACAACGCCGAGATTCAAGCACTCATTGCAGCACTCGGAACGGGAATCGCCGAACCGGGCAACTCATCGGAGAACGGCGAAAACGGCTTCTTTGATCTCAGTAAGCTCCGGTACAACAAGATCATTATAATGGCTGACGCGGACGTTGATGGGTCCCACATCCGGACTCTTATCCTGACGTTTTTCTTCCGCTATATGCGTCCTTTGATTGAGCACGGACATTTGTACATAGCCCAGCCGCCTCTTTATGCCGTGAAGGCGGCCGGGAAGTCTCACTACGTCTTTGATGACAAAGAACTGGAGAATCTGCGTGCGGAACTTGGGCGACGGCGGTTCGATGTAAAGCGTTTCAAAGGGCTTGGAGAGATGAATGCTGATCAGCTTGCGCAGACCACAATGGAACCAGAAACGCGTGTCCTCAAGCTGGTCACCCTTTCGGATGCCATAGCTGCGGACGCGATTTTCCGCGACCTAATGGGGGGACTTGTCGAGCCGCGTCGTGAGTTCATCGTCAAGTATGCTCGCGAAGTCGAGAATCTGGACTTGTGGGCCTGAACGTCAATCCGCCAAGACTACCCTATCTCACAAAAGACTTGCAGTTGAAAGCTCAGTACGCTTCTTCTTCACAACTATAAATGCTCTATGGTTCAAAAGACCACGCAATGTAAGACATTGATATTGCTCGTGTGACAGATCGCTGCAATTCAGAGCAAGGACTGTTTCTTCCTCGATGGCGATGTGGAGAATGCCAGGCTAATCACGCCACAGATGCGGGTTCCCGGAATCAACTGATGGCTTGCATGTCAAAAGGGTACGAGTCTTCACAGCCCAGGCTTGTCCGGCCCTCACTGACAGATTTCCACTCAGGCCTTCGGCTTCTGGATTGCTTTTACAGCACGCTTTCAGATGTGATTGTCAGGAGGCAGGTTGATGGCAGAAGGTCAGGCCAAGATCGTTTCGGTGGACATTGAGGATGAAATGCGCGAATCGTACATGACCTATGCGATGAGCGTGATTATGTCACGCGCGCTGCCGGACGCGCGTGATGGGCTGAAACCTTCGCAGCGGCGTATTCTCGTTGCGATGAACGACCTGAACCTCGGACCGAACGCTCAGCATCGAAAATGCGCCAAAATCACCGGTGATACAGCCGGTAACTATCATCCACACCCCGAAAGCATCTATCCCACTCTCGTGCGCTTGGGTCAGGATTTCAACCTGCGGTATTGCCTGGTGGATCCACAGGGCAACTTCGGCTCTGTGGACGGGGATCCGCCTGCGGCGCAGCGTTACACGGAAGCACGCCTGTCGGTCTACGCTATGGAGATGCTGGCCGACATTGATAAGCAAACGGTGGACTTCGTCCCCAACTACGAAGAGACGCTTGAAGAACCGACCGTTCTACCGGCCAACTTCCCTAACATGCTGTGCAACGGCGCCGAGGGAATTGCAGTCGGTATGGCTACCAAAATGCCGCCGCACAACCTCAGCGAGGTGTGTGACGCGGCAATCTATCTGATTGACCATCCAGACTGCACTGTAGACGAACTGATGAATTTTGTCCCTGGGCCTGACTTCCCGACCGGCGGCCTTGTGCTGGGTACGAACGGTATTCGACAAGCCTACAAGACCGGTCGGGGTACAATTGTAATGCAGGCCAGGGCGGTAATTGAGCCGCTGGACGGAGGCAAGCACGCAATCGTCGTCACGGAGCTGCCGTACCAGACCAACAAGGCTGCCGTAGTTGAACGGATTGCGGCGTTGCATACCGAGAAGAAAATCTCCGGAATCAGCGCCCTGCGCGATGAGTCAGACCGCAAAGGGATGCGGATTGTCATCGAGCTGAAGCGGGACGTGAATCCCAATGTCGTTCTCAACCAGCTTTACAAGCATACCGCCTTGCGTTCCACATTCGGGGTCATCAACCTCGCCCTGGTAGACGGTGTGCCCAGAACGCTGACACTTAAGCGCCTGCTGGAAGTATACGTTGAACACCGCAAGGACGTCATCGTTCGGCGAACGCGCTTCTTATTGGACAAGGCCGAGGCACGGGCACACATCGTTGAGGGGCTCCTGCGCGCCATTGACATCATTGACGAGATAATCGCGCTGATACGGGCATCGGAGAACCGCACGCAAGCCCGCAAAGAACTACAAAGTCAGTTTCAGTTCAGTGAGCGGCAGGCGGAAGCCATCGTGGAGATGCAACTCGGCCAATTGACCGGTTTGGACCGCAAGCGGTTGGACGATGAATACCAGGAGCTGACTGAGACGATTAAATACCTGCGCGGCATCCTCTCAAGTGAAGCTCGTGTGCTAAAGGTCATCAAGGACGACTTGCAGACCCTCAAGCGCAAGTACGGGGATGAACGCCGCACCCGAATCGTTCCCCAAGAGGCTGACGACCTCTCCATCGAAGACTTGATCGCCAGGGAAGACATGGCGATTACGGTCACGCGCGACGGATACGTCAAGCGCATGCCGGTTGATACCTATCGGGTGCAACACAGAGGCGGGCGCGGAGTCCTCGCCTTGACGAAAAAGGAAGAGGACTCAGTCGAGCGCCTGTTCGTGGCGACCACACATCACATAATTCTCTGCTTCACAAATCAAGGCCGTGTCTACCGGCTGAAAGCCTACGAAGTCCCGACTGCAAGCCGGCAGGCGCGGGGGACGCCTGTTGTCAACCTTATTCCGGTCGAACCCGGGGAGAAGGTAACTGCAACCATGCCGCTCAGTGGCTTTGACCAAGGCGGCTACCTGATGATGGCGACATGCAAAGGCGTCATCAAGAAGACGGCGCTCGAAGAATTCGACACGCCGCTTAGAGCACGCGGCCTAATCGCCATCAAATTGGACGAAGGCGATGAGCTCAAATGGGTGGAATGGACAGACGGTAAGCAGGATGTATTACTAACGAGTCGCATGGGCAAGGCCTGTCGCTTCGACGAGAAGCACGTGCGACCGATGGGGCGTCCCGCCCACGGAGTTATAGGGATGCGCCTGGCCGACAGTGACGAGATAGTGGGTATGAGCTTAGTGCATAAAGACGATCCACGCGATTTGCTCGTAGCCAGTGAACGGGGCTTAGGTAAACGCACAGCACTAAAGGAGTACGCCAGAAAAGGACGCGGAATACAAGGCGTTATGACGCTGCGAATAACAGAGCGCAATGGCCCTGTGGTTGGCGGGGTTGTCGTAGACGAAAGCGACGAGGTCATGCTAATCACTTCGGAGGGAGTATTGATTCGAATACCCGTTGCAAAGATTTCCCGAGTTGGACGCGCTGCACAAGGGGTCAAGCTGGTTTCGGTTAATGAAGGCGTCACGGTGCGGGCGATTGCCAAGGTCATTCGAGGCGACTCAGACGAAATTTAGAACGGGGACGTAACCGTGCCCAGCCGATTTGAGCAAATTAACCATACTGCCGACCTGGCGATACGGGTATGGGGGCGGAATCTACGTGAGCTTTTCCAGAATGCCGCACTTGGAATGTTCTCGTTCCTTGCAGATACAGAGGGGCGTGCCGGAACTGAGGACCACGTAGTCGAAGCAACCGCTGACAACCGCGAAGAATTGCTCGTTAGTTGGCTCCGTAAACTCCTTTTCCTTCACCAGACCGAACTCCTGGTCCCAATCGGGATCGACATCGAAATGATTTCCGACCAAAACATCAGGGCACGCGTGAGTTGCCTGCGAGTGGAAGAAGGCGACCCGCGCATCTTCGGCGAAATCAAGGCTGTGACCTACCACGGACTTGAAATCAATGAGACCGAGGATGGACTGGTCGCGCAAATCGTGTTTGACACATAACCATCTCGTTGTGGCGTCGGGGCACCATGAGAGCGGCAACTACAGCAGCACTTGTGGCCTTTGGTTTCGCCTCAGTTATGGGGCAGGTGCTGCTGGCACGCGAGTTGGCAGCCGTATTCTACGGCAATGAGCTTTGCCTGGGATTCATCTTAGGCGCCTGGTTGCTGTGGGGGGCCCTCGGAAGTCTACTGGGCGCACGCATATCGAAGCATTGGCGACAGAGCACCGACTCTGTCGTCTTCGTCACTCTGCAAGTGCTCATGATTGTGCTCCTTCTAATAGCCTTGCTGGCTGCGCGCAGCACGTCAGATATTCTCTCCTGGGCTGAGCATGCTCTGGCATCACTTTCCCCATCCAGCTCTGTACCCGGACTGCAAAGCGGAGCTGCCCTCCTGGCACCGACTCCAGGCGAACTCCTCGGACCAATCCCCATGTTCGTAATCACATTCATTGTCACCGCTCCGGTTGCGCTTTGCATGGGGTTCCAATTCACGGTCGCCTGCCGGCTCTACGCCGCTGCCGTTGGAGGCGAAGTCAGCGGGGTTGCCGGCGCCTACGTGCTTGATGCACTCGGAGACATGTCCGGGGGGGCAATCGTCGCGCTGCTGCTTACCTGGCACGTGGGAGCAATGACCATGTGCGGCCTGGTGGGACTGGTCGCAATAGCGGCGGCCGTATGGCTGACGGTAGCGACAAACAAGCGTGTCACGGCTTGTATGCTGACAGGGATAGGTACCGCTTGGCTGCTGCTTCTCGCTTTCGGCGTGTTCAATCGGATTGAGACGGCATCTGAGCGCCACCGGTGGGTGATTGGACGCCTTCTGGAGACACGGGACACGGTGTACGGGAAGCTCGCCGTGGTTCAGCAGAGCCAGCCCACACTGAGTTTCTTTGAAAACGGGTTGTTGATGTTCAGCACTGAGAATCGTCGAGCAGCCGAGGAACTTGTCCACTTCCCCATGCTGGTCCACCCAAGCCCTAAGCATGTGCTTTTAATCGGCGGAGGTGTCGCGGGCGCGCTGCACGAGGTGCTGAAGTATGACGTGGACCACGTGACTTACGTTGAACTGGACCCCGGGGTCATCGAGATTGCGGAGAAGTACATTCCCGAGCCGGATCGCCAGGCCCTGCGGGACCCTCGTGTGACAATCGAGCTTGTGGACGGGCGGGCATTCGTCAAGCGGACGTCAGAACAGTTCGACGTGCTAATCGTAGCCCTTCCGGACCCATTCACCGCGCAACTCAATCGGTTTTATACCCTGGAGTTTTTCCGAGAGTGCGCTCGAATCATGAGCAAGGATGGTGTCATTTCCGTCGGGGTAAAATCGTCGGATACCTATCTGGGACCGCAGTTGGCCGCATACGATGCAAGCATCTACGAGACACTGCGAATGGTCTTCCCGCAAATCATGGTTGTGCCGGGGGACCATATGTTTCTTCTCGGCTCCCGCACAGGCCGGGGATTCACCTACGATCCGCAGGTGCTCCTTGAGCGGATAAAGCAGCGGCGGCACGGGAACGAGTCACTCGGGGAATACTACCTGCCGATGCGCCTGCTTCCGGGCCGACCGCAGTTCGTCCTCCAACGGCTCCATGCCGTTCAACGGGTGCGAATCAACCGCGACTTCTCCCCCATTTCTTACTACTACTATATGGCTCTGTCAACGACGTGGTTCCATCCTTCCGCCTGGCGGGTATTTGCATGGGGATGGCACCTGCGGCTCTGGCACATCGTCGTCGGGGGCATCGTACTCCTGGCCATCGGTTTGGGACTCTCACGCACCCGCCGATGGCGTAATGCCCCCACAGTTGTAACGGTTGTGGTCCTGGGCCTTTCGGGAATAACGCTCGAGATAGGGATTCTTTTCGCCTTTCAAGTGCTCTACGGATATGTCTATTACAAAATAGGAATCATCATCGCCGCCTTTATGCTCGGGATGGCCATAGGAAGTTACACACAAGGGAGGCGCGTTGAACGTGCCGGAGCGTCCCTGAGACAATTGACTATCATCGTAGCGGCGACTGCCGTCACGGCTGCGGCACTGCCTGCGCTGTTCAACGTACTGGCTCGAATTGCATCACCGTTTGCGGCGATGATGAGTGCAGAGCTCGGCTTTCCGATATTAACCGCTGTGATAGGCCTGCTCGTCGGGACGGCATTTCCGATTGCCACGGGACTTCATATCTCTTCAGGAGCAACAGTAGGAGAGGCGGGCGGAACCATGTATGCAGCCGACCTGGTCGGGGCCTGCCTCGGAGCGCTGCTGGCAAGCGTGCTGTTGGTGCCGGTTCTCGGCATCGCAGGGGTATGCTACGCAGTGGCCATCCTTGCAGGAGCCGTGTTGACTCTCCTCGCCGCCGTTTGGACGTTGAAATGCTAATGGCTGCTACCGTTTTCTGCGTTCGGCTCAAGCGCCGCCTGCGACAGGTACAGCACCAGCAGAATAGCCATCATGGAGGCGAAGACCAACTTTGTTGCAGGCGGCATTTTCACCGGCGTGATAAATCCCTCAATCAATCCGGCCACGACAAACATGGGAATCGTGCCGATAACGAGGCGGACAGCCTCATGGCCCGCCACTACGAGGGCATCGCGCCGAGTATAATCACCCGGGTCAATCAGCGACCAGCCCAACCGTAAACCCGCTCCGCCACATATAAAGACAGCCGCTAACTCGAGCACACCATGGGGCGCAAT
>JALGUK010000052.1 GCA_029820875.1 Candidatus Zipacnadia bacterium | reverse complement strand
CGCGCAAGAACGGCATCAAGGTCCGTGTACGGGTCCGCCCCGTACTCCTCACCAAGCTTTTTGGCCCGTTCCTCGATGATATCGTGTGTAGCAACAAGCTTGGCATTCTCTATGCCGGAGACCGCCTTCGCATGCCAGGCAGCAATCCCTCCGCATCCGATTATTGCTATTCCGTACTTACCGTCGGTTGGCGTTTTAGACACTCCCCTTCCTAAAGTCTGACGCCGGACTGACCCGGCTGTAAACTGCAACCGATGCTACAAGGTCTTAAGCGGCAGCCGCACCGGCTCTTTGCGCTTGCTCGACTCGTAGATGGCGAGGATAATCTCCACCGGTTTGCGGGCTTCGCGGCCAGTCGGATGAGGCTCTTCACCTGCTTTGAGCGCCTGAACGAAACTCTCGAGCTGCCTGCGGTGCGGCTCGACATCAATCGCCAGCGGCTCGCTTGCGCCGGTAGCGCCCTTTTCTCCCAGAACCTCGGCCTTCTCCTGGTCACTGGCGTCCTTCAGCTCCCAGGTGACGATTGCCTGGTCCTCCCACACTGCCGAACCGTTCTCTCCGTGGATTTCGATTCGGGCGTGCAGACCCGGCTTGGCGCAGGTCGAGCCCTCTATAACGCCGATGGCGCCGCTTTCGAACCGCACAACTGCACTGGCGGCGTCCTCGACCTCAATATCATGCGCCAGCGTCTCTATGCGCCCGCAGACGGATTCGACAGGCCCCATCAGCCACTGCAGTGCATCAATGCAATGCACGCCTTGGTTCATCAGGCACCCGCCGCCGTCCAACGCCCAGGTACCTCGCCATGCGCCGGAGTCATAGTACTCCTGCGTGCGGTACCATTTAATGTACGCATCCCCCATCAGCAGCCGCCCGAATCGCCCCTCCTCAACGGCTTGTTTGAGACGTTGGATGGGGGTTGTATAACGCATTTGGAAAATGCAGGACAGGCGCACTCCGGCGTCATCGCAGGCGTTGATGAGGGCGTCACAATGGTCCAGGGTGACATCCAACGGTTTCTCCGTAATTACATGCTTGCCTGCACGCGCTGCCTGTACGCCGAGCTGAGCGTGCATTCCGCTCGGGGTGCAGATGCTGACCACGTCCACGTCTTCGCGACCAAGGAGCACATCCAACGTCTCACAAAATGCGGCGCCGTACTCATCGCTTCTACGCCTTGCGGTATCTGCGAATTCGTCATAACAAGCTACAAGACGGGCCTCCGGGATTTGAGCGAGTGCCTCGGCGTGAAATCGCGAAACGCCGCCGCATCCAATAATCCCGAACCCGATTTTCCCATCCGCTGTCATGACTGTCTCCCTTCCTGTGCCTCAACATCAACCTGTGACCAAGCTATGCCAGTCAAAGGACCGCCGAAGAGCGCCTATGAGTGGCTCTCCCGGGCTTGCCCGGATTGGCCTTCCCTGGTCTGAGCAATCACATTGGCTGCAAAGAGACCGGCACCGAACCCGTTGTCAATGTTGACGACAGCGATACCCGCTGCACAGGAGTTGAGCATTGTCAGAAGGGCCGCGAGTCCGCCGAAGCTGGCTCCGTAACCCACACTCGTAGGGACTGCAATCAGCGGACACCGCACCAGTCCTCCAACGACGCTGGCAAGCGCTCCGTCCATCCCCGCTACTACAATTATGGTCTGCGCCGCAAGCAGCCGGTCACGATGCTCCAGAAGGCGGTGAATGCCGGCCACACCCACGTCGTACAACCGCCCCACTCGACACCCCATGGTCTGTGCGGTTACCGCAGCCTCCTCGGCCACGGGGATGTCGGCTGTGCCCGCAGAAATGACGAGGACTTCATCTTCCTGAGCACCATCCGGTAGTGTCTGCGCCCCGATGGTGACGATGCGAGCGGCCTCGTGATAATGTGCATCAGGGCAGAGGGGGCGGATGGCCTCGAAAACCTCCGGCGAGGCGTGGGTCGCCATGATGGGCACCGTGCGGCCTAACATGCTCCGAACGATTTCGACAATCTGCTGCGTTGTTTTGCCCGAGCAGAAGATGACTTCCCCGAAGCGCTGCCGCAAGGCGCGGTGGTGGTCCACCTTCGCGAAGCCAAGGTCCTCAAAAGGCAGCGCGCGCAGCTCCGCAACCGCGTCGTCAACGGAGATATTTCCAGCCCGGACATTGTCGAGAAGCTGACGCAAGCGCTGCTCACTCATCAGCGTGCTCCTGAAAGCAATCTATTCCATAGAATTCAACGAGTCTTGTCCGGCACCTTCCGATTCCGGCGCGGGGTTTGCCCAGTGGGGACACTCTCTGGCATTGCAATGACTGAGGTCCATAATCCGTTCTACCTTCACCCTGCAACTGGCGTAGTAAGTCCCCGCGGTGGCCGAGCCCATGTACTCATCTATCTCCACTCCCAGATCCATATGCGCGCATGGATAATTCTCAAGGATGAATGGCACATGGCATGAGGCGCATGTAGACGGCTTGACCTCATTGGTCGTGTGCTTCCGCTCGGTGATGGCGATTTTGCAGAAGGTTCTCCCACGGTCTATGATTCTGAACGGGCAAACCTCGTGCTTCATTGGGCACCTCCGGCCGGTTGTTGCAAGCCGACGACCGAGTCTTCGTCTGCGACTCAAACCGACATCATTTGCGGGCGGGATGAATGCTCAGGGACCGGAGTCTCGATACTTGCTAACCCACTGTCACGGTGACAAATTGCAGCGAAACTGCTATAATTATACATGATAGGGCATATCAGGCGCAAGGTGGGGGAGCCGGGGTGGATGAATCCACTTGAGCGACTTGAAGCAGCACTCAAGTAATATAACGGGATTTTCTTATTCTGAGGCGCAAAGCGCCGAAGAATCTCGGTGTTAGACGTATCGCGGCGTGAGAACGGCGAGATTCTTCGCACCCTTCGGGCACTCAGAATGACACATGGAGCCAAAGTCTCGTTGTAGTACTAGTCCGTATTCGGCAGGGTCTTCGGGCCCCTCCCCCTATCCCAAGACGAAATGCGGGTCAAGTTGTCGAAATGAAGTAGCTCGCGAAGTCCTGTGGCCATCTGCTGCTTGATAAGAATTACATAACGCCTAAGCATAGCCACCGTTTGTTCTTCGCGTAGTGAGTGACATAGCCCTCAAATCGGAGGGTCTGGCTCCATTGCAGAGCCAGGCGTGCGATTGGGGTGATTTCTGTTTTTATTGGCGGTGGTTTGGTTGCCCCTGCCCCTTATTTTGCTCATCGGTAAGTACCTGTTTCTGGCGCTGCTGTATGTTTTCATCTACATCCTTTTCCGCGAGATGCTCGCTGAACTGAGGCCGGCTCGCGGGGCTCAGCGTGTTACTGTGCAGCAACCGGCAATACCCGAAACACCGCCCGAACATCCTGAGCCACCACCAACTCCACCGGCTCCGCCCACAGCACCTGTGCTGGTCGTCCTGCGCACCTTCGACCCGCAGACCTTGCCTGTCGGCACAGTCGTAAAGCTGGAACCGGTCCTCACAGTAGGGCGTTCGGAGGAAAACTCTCTGTGCCTGCGCGACCGTTTCGTGTCTTCGCGCCACGCCGTCATCCAGCAGGCGAACAGTCGCTATCGCATCCGCGATGAGGGGAGCACTAACGGCACATTCGTCAACGGTCAACGCATTGCTGGGGATGTAACCCTCAAGAGCGGGGACCGAGTTGAAATCGGCGCGAGCACGTTCGAGTTCCGCGAGCATTCAAGCAACGACTTACCACTGTAACGGTCGGGAGAAAGCATCTTGAGCACACAGCCGGCGGCGATAGCACGCAGAATTATCATTCAACGCCGACTCCGAACCGAGCTGGGCTTAATTGAGCTGGCCGGGCTTTTCACTCTCGTCGGCTTCGCGCTGGTATGCCTTGCTCAGGGTGCTCCGATGGCGCGGACAATCCGCGCGTTGGGGTTGGTCGGAGGAGTCATCGCCACCCATCTTGTGCTCAATCGCCTCGTGGCGAGGCGTGACCAGATTCTGCTGCCGGCTACGGCGGGATTATGCGGAGTGGGCGTGATTGTCATGTGGCGGTTGGCACTGTTGGGAGGGCGGTTCGCGACCCTCTTTGAGCGGCAGTTCCTGTGGATTTGGTGCGGGTTGATGGTTATGGTGGCTGTGTGCGTGGTGGTTCCGGAACCGAAGCGGTTGGAACGCTTCAAGTACATTGCCGGCGGCACGGCTGTTGCGCTTCTTTTGGTTACAATGCTGTTCGGACAGGAGCACAACGGCGCCAGGCTGTGGCTTGACCTGGGTTTTGTCTCGTTCCAGCCCGCCGAAGTCGCCAAGCCGCTGATGGCCATATTCCTCGCGGGGTACGTGACAAGTCGGGCGAGGCTGATGCGTCTGGATGGCCGCCGACTTCTCGGCGTACCTCTGCCGGAGCTTCGGCATGTCGGACCGCTGCTTTTGCTGGTGCTGTTTTCTATCGGTTTGTTCATCTTCCAGCGCGACCTGGGTGCAGCCGTTCTGTTTTTCGGCCTGTTCCTGGCCATGATCTACTTGGCGACGTCCCGGCGCCGTTACATCGTCGCGGGGCTGGTGCTGTTTCTGCTCAGCGGCGTAGCGGCGTATCAGTCCTATCCTCACGTGCGTACACGGGTAAGCGCTTGGATTAATCCTTTTGCCGACTACACGGGCAAAGGCTATCAGGTTGCGCAAGCCCTGTTTGCGCTTGGTGAGGGCGACGTTTTCGGCGTGGGGTTGGGCCAAGGAGTACCCAAGCTTCTTCCAGTGGCAGAGAGCGACCTGGCTTTTGCCGTTATCGGTGAGGAGTTGGGATTCTTCGGCGCCGCAGCGGTGATTTGCCTCTTCGCGATGCTGGTCTTTCGGGCCTACCGAATTGCAATAAACTCAAAGGATGATTTCTCGCAGCTTCTTGCGGCTGCAATCGCTACGATTTTCGCCCTGCAGGTATTCGTGATTATAGGCGGTATTGTCAAGTTGATTCCTTTGACCGGCATCACCTTGCCCTTCATCAGTTACGGGGGCACATCCATGGTGATGAACTTCGTTCTCATCGGTCTGCTGCTTCGCATATCCAACGAGCAGGCGGAGGAGCCATGAGCTTCAAAGAGGACATCTCAGCGCTGGCGCGTCTGGCCATAACAGGTTTTATCCTGCTCGTTGCGGCGCTGTCGTATCAACAGATCGCGATGGGTGGCCGATACCGGCAGAACCCCCTTAACAAGCGCGCCTCCATCCGTCTATCCAAGGTGAAAGAGGGCGCAATCCGCGACCGAGTAGGTGTTATTCTGGCTGAGACGCAAAGGGTTGGAACAGGTTTCGGACGCGTCTATCCCCTTGGTCGAGCTACCTGCCATGTGGTGGGCTATGATTCGACAAAAGTGGGCAGCGCGGGACTGCAGAAGCGCTATCGGAGCGTGCTCCTGGGCAATGACGGCCTCGAAAGCCCGCTGGCGCAACTTCTTCGGGACCGGCAAATCGGTCATGACCTCGTACTGACCCTGGATTCCTCGGCTCAGAGGACCGCCACCGAAGCATTGGAGGGGCGCACCGGTGCTGTTGTGGCGCTCGATCCGCAAACCGGAGACGTACTGGTGATGGCATCTTCGCCGACGTTCAATCCCAACTTCCTGGAGGACGCATGGGATGTCATTCGTAAGGACCCATCCTCTCCTCTGCTTAATCGCTGTACGCAGGGACAGTACCCGCCGGGTTCCACATTTGCGCTCTTAACATCTGCGGCAGCGCTTGACGCAGGAGTCGCCACCCTCAGCACGAAGTTCCGCTGTGAAGGGCATTTTAGGGTTGACGGCAACGAGATTCTCTGCCATCGCAGGCGAGGCCATGGCTTGCTGAACATGCGAGAGGCATTGGTCGTATCATGCAACGTCTACTTTGCGAAGCTCGGCCTTAAAATCGGATGGGAGGGCCTCCAGAAGACCGCTGAGGCATTCGGATTCGGAAAAGCAACCGACTTCGACCTGCCGGTGGCGTCCAGTTCCATGCCACCAACCGAGCCAGGCGACCGCGCCGCGCTGGCGGAGGCATCATTAGGCCAGGGCAATGTCGTGGTCACTCCGCTACAGATGGGGATGCTCGTGGCTGCCATCGGCAATGACGGCAGGATGATGGCTCCAAGACTAGTCCAGAGCATTCGGTCGGTCGAGGGGCGGATTTTGCGGACTACCGAACGCCGGGAAATCAGTCAGCCGGTGTCGGCGGAGACAGCCGATGCGTTAAGAGAAGTGATGACGCAGGTCGTCAAGCGGGGAACCGGTGCCTGGGCGAAAAGCGAACACGTCGAGATTGCCGGGGAAACGGGAACTGCCGAGAATCCGAGTGGGGCGCCCCATGCTTGGTTTGTCGGGCTTGCTCCTGCCGCCACTCCGCGGGTGGCGGTGGCAGTCGTAATCGAAAACGCGGACAACGGCATCGCCGAGGCGGCTTCCGTAGCCAAAAAAGTGGTGGAGACGCTGCTCGAGTGACGACGCTTTGCACGTCGTGACGTGAGGTGAAAGCAATGATGACAGGCAAGACAATCGCCGACCGCTATCGAGTGGAGGAGATGCTCGGGGAAGGTGGTATGGCCGTCGTTCACCGCGCCGTTGATACGGCTCTTGACCGAATCGTGGCGGTGAAGATTCTGAAGCCTGAATTTGCACGCGACCCCGAGTTCGTGGAGCGGTTCCGACGCGAAGCCCATTCGGCGGCCAAGCTCAACCATCCGAACATCGTCCAGATTTTCGACACCGGTTCGGACAATGGCATCTACTACATTGTGATGGAGTACCTGCCGGAACCCAACCTCAAGAAGATAATCACGAATTTTGCGCCGCTTCCGCTGCGCAAAGTGCTGGAGGTCGCCACGGAAACCTGCGAGGCACTGAAGGCAGCTCATGAGGCAGGGATCGTCCATCGCGATATTAAACCGCAAAACATTCTTTTCACCAATGACGGACGTGTAAAGGTCGCCGACTTCGGCATCGCACGCGCTATGACGGCAAGCGAGCTCACCCAGGAGGGGGCAACGCTCGGAACAGTTCATTACATCTCTCCGGAGCAGGCCCAGGGGCAACCAGCAGGCCCACACTCGGACCTTTACTCTCTTGGGGTCGTCATGTATGAGGCACTGACAGGTCACTTGCCATTCGACGGCGGCTCACCCGTGGCTATTGCCGTTCGGCACATTCGGGAACGCCCGAAATCGCCTCGAGCGTTTAACCCAAGTATTACGCCTTCGGCCGAGTATGTCATCCTCAAGGCTCTCAACAAGGACATCGGGCGCCGGTATACGTCTGCACAAGAGATGCTGGAAGATCTTCGAAAGATCCAGGCCGGCGCTGAACTTGATAAGACCGGCGTTCTGCCCATGCCGGATCAGGCTACGGAACCGATGAAAGCGGCCGATGACGTGCAGCGAACAGCCATGATGGCCCCGCCACCACAACAGCCCGTGCCGCGCTCGAGGCCGGTGCCTGCACCAGCCGAGCCATTCCCGGTAAGCACGCTGATTGTCGGGCTGTTGCTGGTGATTGTGGTTTTTGCAGGGCTGTACTATGTAATGCGACAAGTGATGTATCCTAATGAGCCTGTCACACAGGTAATGGTCCCTTCGGTCATCGGCCGCTCACCTCTTGACGCCAGGCTGCTGTTGAAGGAGCGAAAGCTCGAGTGCGGGGCTTACCAGTATCGGGAGGACGAGAGTTCCGCACCAGCCGGCACCATTATCGAGCAGTCGCCGCCTGCGGGAGAGCTGGCGGACGTCGGAACGCCCGTGGACCTCGTTATCAAGCGGGTCAAGGAGACGGTGGTCGTGCCTGATGTCACCGGAATACAGTTGACGGCGGCTGAGAAAGAGCTGCGCAGCGCGCAACTTTCGGTGGGTGAGGTCAAGCACGAGTACAGCGACGAGGCACCCAAGGATGTCATCATCTCCCAGTTGCCGAAAGAGGGAACGGAAATGGCCGCCGGCTCCGGGGTCGATTTAACCATCAGTGACGGACCAAAACCCGAAGAGCCGGCTGAGACACCTGCCGAGCCGGTCCAGGGTGAGGAGGGTTCGGCCCCCGAGACGCCGGAACAGCCCCCGTCGGAGCAAGCACCGGTCGTAGAGGAGCCGATGAATCCGACGGTGGATATGAGTCCGGAGCCTACTGACCCCGCCAACCCCGAGCTGAAACGGATTCATGTGCGCATCACGGTGCAAGGCAAGAAGCGGGGACAGGAAATCAAGATAGTCGTCTCCGACCAGGACCGTGCCGAGCAAGCGGTTTTCCGCGAGCGGCGTGATCCCGGTGAAGTGATTGACAGAACCATCGAGGCCCACGGTGAAACCACCATCAGTGTTTTGGTGGACGACCGCCTCGTTGAGCAACTTTCGTTCTGAGATTCGATTGCAACAGCAGCGCCCATCAAGGAGAGACAAGTATGAATGACTCACGACGAGCAACCTCCAATGCTCGCTGGCTGCACTGTGCTGTTCCAGCATTAGCAACACTCGCCGCCCTGTTGGCAAGTATCACAGCCGTACATGCGGCATCGGGCACTACCAATCTTGTCGCCGCAGCCAACGGCGGGCGGATTGTCCACTTCACCAGTCAGGCACCAGAACCGGCCCGGAGGGAAGCTACGGGTGGTCCTCCGCCAACGCTTCGTTCCCCCAGGAGATAATTTTCGCATTCAAGGGAGACCAGTCTAAGCTCATACAAAAAGTCGTGCTTGACCCGCGCACGTTCGACCCGCCAGCCATCGGCAGGTGGACACGCGACTTTGAAATACTCGTCAGCGAGACGGAGCCGGACGGGGTTTACCAGTCGGTCGGCACATGGCGCTTGCTCAACGTGCCCAGGCCACAGTCATTTGAGTTCATGCCCATACAGGCACGGTACGTGAAGCTCAGGATACTTTCCAACTGGGGGTCGGACCGTTGTGTGGAGCTTGCCGAGTTCGAGGTTTACGAGGCGATTGTCGGTCGTGACGAGTGGGGAAGGCTGATTAATCGTCTGGACAAGGCGACGTCGGACCTGGAACGATTCCGAAAGCTCACAGCAGCAAGGCTTGAAGG
>JALGUK010000552.1 GCA_029820875.1 Candidatus Zipacnadia bacterium | reverse complement strand
TGCCGGTTAGGCCGCCCTGATATTGAAAAGAGGTGAATAGAACGTGAGGTTGATTGGTGTGTACTGCGTCTGCGTGATGACCCTTTGTGCCATCGGAGGGATTGCAATGGCCAAGACGCCGCAGGTAGCCCCCTACACCCTCTGGAGCGCGCCCAGCACGGTCAAAATCTTGCGGGACGCACCCGCGGGCGTAATGCCCGAGGAGGGGCTTGTGCTCAAAGCTGCGCGGAACGAGTACGAGTCGGTGCAGCTTTGCGTTACTGCAGGTAACAGGGACGTCCGAATTGCTAAGGTAGCCGTAAGCGACCTAACAGGACCGGCGGTGATCGGAGCGGATAACATCCAGGTCCGCCGCGTGGCTTACGTTACCGCCCCGACGCATCCGGAGCCGATGCCGGACCCGCTGCCGCCGATGACCGAGGCCGTAGTTCCAGCGGGGAAGACTCAGCCCCTGTGGGTTACGGTTTACGTGCCTCCGGGGACCCCGCGCGGCGAATACGCAGGCGAAGTCCGCCTGGCAGACGGCGCCGGGGATGTCGCGAGCGTTCCGCTTAGGCTGACCGTCTGGGACTTCGACGTGCCGGTCACGCCGCATCTTCGCACGGCCTTCGGCATTTCAGCAGGCTACATCAACCGCGCCCACGGGGTCGAGGACGGCTCAGACGCGGCGAAAGACCTTTACGCCAAGTACTACGAGGAGCTCTTGCGCCACCGCGTGTCCGCCTATTCGATTCCGGTGGACCTCACATCCCCTGAAGCGGCCAAGTACCTCAATGACCCGCGCATGAGCGCATTCTGTATCCCCTGGAGCGATGACGAGGCCGAACTCAAGCGCGTAGCCGACTACCTCCGCGCCCACGGCTGGCTGAATAAGGGGTGGTACTACCCCCTGGACGAGCCGGTTACACGGGAAGCTTACGATACCCTCACCGCGCGCGTAAAGAAGCTCAAGCGCGTTGTTCCCGACGCGAAGGTCACCTCCCCCTACTACAGAGGGCCGGATTTCGCGGAGGGTAAGACGATTGTAGACCTTATGGTGGGCCTCCTGAACATCTGGTGCCCGAACACCGCCTACTGGGGCGGCACGCAGGAGCAGATCCGCGCCCGCCAGCGCATGGGAGATGAGCTCTGGTGGTACGTCTGCTGCGGACCGAGGGAGCCGTATGCAAACTTCTTCGTCGACATGGAGGCCATCCAGCACCGTATCCTCCCGTGGCAGAACTGGGTGTATGACGTCTCCGGAATCCTCTACTGGAGCACGACCTACTGGGACCCGAACACTACCAAGGACGTATGGGAGGACGTCGCCACGGTCAAGGGCATCTCTCCCAATATCTACGGTGACGGCTCACTGTTTTATCCGGGAGCAAAGGTGGGCGTGGACGGCCCGGTCAGCTCAATCCGC
This sequence comes from Candidatus Zipacnadia bacterium, assembly GCA_029820875.1. The sequence goes on along the minus strand of JALGUK010000552.1, from coordinate 826 downwards.
CTCGAAATGCTGCGGGACGGGCTGGAGGACTACGAGTATCTCTGGCTGCTTGCGCAGAACAAAGGCAAAACCGCCGCCGACCGTCAAAACCGCCGCCGACCGTGCGGCGGCCAAGCTCGTTAAGGACCTGCAGACCTACGAGCGCGAGCCTGCGAAGCTTTACGCGGTGCGGGAGAAGATTGCGCGGGAAATCCAATAGCTGGAGGGAATACGTGATGCCACATGCCAGGTACTCGATGCCGCAAGCAGTGCTCGCAGCGGGCCTGGTCGCATTGCTGACGCCTGTGGCCGTACATGCCGCCGAGGCACCTCAGCCGCCCGTCGTGTTGGATGCTCCCACCGAGGGGGCAGTGCATCGCGCGGGCCTGGTCGCGGCCGCCGACGGCGCAATCGAGCTGTACTATCTTCACCGCGGCGAGGCTCACCACGAGATTCTCCGGATACGCACAACAGACGACGGGAAGACCTGGTCGGAACCCGAGCGTGTCCTTGAACTTCCAGGGCCGGCGGTGGAGTCGTGGCAACCAGGGGAATGGATGACACTGCGCCCTCTGCGCTCGCGGGACAATGAACTTCACTTCTTCCTGATGCGCGTGCACAGATGGGGCAGAAGGATTGCCGTGGACCGGCTCATTGACGTGTGGTACGTCGGTTCGCGCGACGGCCGCAAACGCTGGACAAAGCCGGTGGCGCTGTATCGCGGGTATGTCGGCGACATGCGCTGCGCCCTGCAGTTGGACAACGGTCGCATCGTCTTCCCGTTTCACCATCACTACGGCGACCGCGATTTCAACTACCCCACAGGTGACTCGAGCACAACGGTAGC
>JALGUK010000551.1 GCA_029820875.1 Candidatus Zipacnadia bacterium | reverse complement strand
TCATCCCGCTTGAAGCCGCCCGCGTTGACGATGAAATGGAAGTACGGCGTAGGAGCAGGGCCTGGCGCGAGGAACAATTCCACGCAGTCGTCCTCGTAGACGCGGTCCTCATGCTGGGTAACATCCACTTTGAGCGCCTTGGCGTCCTCTTCCAGGCACCGGAACGCTGCGAAGAGCCGCGCGTCAGCAATACCCAAGGCAACCTGAGTCCGCTGAGTCGCTGGAGCATTGTTTCCAAGGAGCGTGAAGTCTTTTGCCCACTTCACAGAGGCCCAGGCGGGGTCGTTGAGGTCGCCGTCAACGGTCGGCGCAGTAGGAAGAGCGGCACAGGCGAGCCGCGGGACTGCAGGAGCGCATGTACACCATGTACATGCCGCAACACAGGCCGCAATCATGGCGATGGCCCGCATCTTTCATCCCCCCTGAAAGAACAGATGCGCAAACCCATTCCTTAAGCCGCAGGAGTTGTCGCCCCGGCCGTCGAATCGTCTCCTGTTACCGTACCGGTGCAAGCGACGCCATTGTGCCCAAGGCTGCAGCCATTATACCGGATTGCCTGTCCGGCGACAAGGAGTGACTTCAATTGCGCGCAGTCAGAATGCTCGGTGAGCGAAAAGTCGAGGTTGTTGACGTCCCCAAGCCGCAGGCGCAAGGAGGTGAAGTGGTCGTCCGCGTGCGTGCGGCGGCGCTTTGCGGAAGCGACCTCCATGGCTTATACGAGCGGCCGGACCCCATCCCCTACACGCCGGGCCATGAAACGGCAGGCGAGGTGGTGGAAGTGGACAAGGCGACGCGGGTCAAACCAGGGGACCGCGTTTCGGTTTATTGCATCATCGGTTGCGGCCGGTGCCCTGCTTGCCTGCGCGGGTATCCACCATACTGCCAGACCCCCGCCACTATTGGCTTTGGACGTAATGGAGCAGATGCGGAGTACGTGCTTGTTCCGGAAGAGCTTTGCCTGCCGCTTCCCGATGGCATCTCATTCGAGGTCGGAGCGCTTATCGGCGACGCCGTGGGCCTTCCGTTCCACACACTCAGCCGCCTTGGCTGCAAGCCGACCGATACTGTCGCCATCTTCGGTTTAGGCCCGATAGGCCTGGCGCACTTGATTATGGGCAAGTTCTTCGGTGCGCAGGTGATAGGGGTGGAGATGAACGAGTATCGGCGCAACCTTGCTCAGGAACTGGGCGCGGATGTAGCCCTTGACCCGAAAGAATGCGATCCGGTGGCCGAGATTAAGGACCTGACTGAGGGCCTCGGGGCAGACATCACCATCAACGCTGCGGGGGTGCCGGTTACGGCCGGGTGGGCGCTGGATGCAGTGCGTACATTCGGAAAGGTGGCACTGCTCGCTGAGCATGACGAGGCGACCATTAATCCCTCGGCGCACCTGAACCGCAAGGAGGTATGGGTAACGGGCGGCTGCTACTTCATGCCCTTCGAGTAGGCTGCCGGTGCAGGAGCTTGTCACCCATCGCTTCCCGCTGGAGCGGGCCGCAGAGGCCTTCGCCATATTTGCCGGCGGCGATACCGGGAAGGTGCTGCTGACACCGTAACGAACCTACCTAAATGGTTCCTCCAGCGACGCGAAAGCGTGACACAACGGTGCTGGGAGTGGTGCCATATTCAATGAGGGAGGCGAGGGGTAATGCAGGACACAAGCCAGCCAATGGACCCAGAGACTAAGATACAGGTATTGCTTGCCGAATACAGGGAAGCGATGGAATCACAGCGTAGCAATACAACGATCACTTACTCGTGGATGGGCAGTATCTTACTGGTCTTATCCACAGGGTTATTCTTCTACGGAATCCAACTTGACGATTTTGATGTCTTCGTCCCAGTGATGTTGCTGGCGATGGTCCTAGTAATGGTATGGTGGGGGTTAACCGAAACCTTCGTGTTTTACATCGGCCAGAGGCTTCGGCGGATTCACGAAATAGAGCAAGAGCTAGGGATGAGACTTATGAGCCAGGCGGGGCAAGAGATAAAAAACCTAGGCTGGCGAGCCAGATTCGTGGAAGCCCGAACGTACGTGCGCCTGTTTGGGGGTGTGTATATTCTTATTTGCATAACACTGATAATACTGTGGATCGTAAAGCTTTGTTGTTGAGTCATAGCCACCCTGGCTCTCTCTGCTCTTCGACCCGCTTTGCTTGTTTTGCGGGTAAAATCTTGTGCTTGTATCAGTCTGCGTGCTTACGGCCATATTAGATGCTCATTGGAGAAATGCCACATGCAACCCTATGAACGTATCTTGAAGATTGCCAGGCGCGAGCCGGTGGACCGACCGGGAATCGACTACATCGCGACCCCGGAGTTCGCTCAGATGTTCAGGGATTACCTGGGTGCGGCGGATGATGAAGCCGTTAGGAGGCGGGTCGGCTCTGACATACGCCGGGTCGGAGGGAAGTACGTGGGGCCGCCGGAATTCATCAGCGCGGGAGGGGGCGGCGGTGCAGGCACGGACTTCCTCGGCGTGGTATGGAAGCCCGTAAAGAATCGGTTTGCGACCTACAACGAAATCGCATTCAGCCCCCTCGCCGAGGTGACCACGGTCAAGGAGGTGGAGGAGTATTCCTGGCCCAGCCCTGACTGGTGGGACTTCTCCGGGCTTAAGGACGAAATCGCGTCCATCAACCGCGACCAGCGATATGCGATTCTGTACTTCGCAGGCGGAGCATTCGAGACGCCGTGGTACATGCGCGGGATGGATAGGTTCCTGATGGACCTTGTGGAGTGTCCGGACATTGCGGAGGCAATCTCCTACCACGCCATGAAGTTCTACAAGGAGCGTGCCATTCGAGCCATCGAGGGAGCCGACGGCGGAATTGACATCTTGGGCAGCGGCGGCGACCTGGGCACTCAGCGGGGGATGATGCTCTCGCCGGATATGTGGCGCAAGCACATCAAGCCTTACACCGCCGAACTGATTCGCACATTCAAGGACATGGGGCTTATCACGTTCTACCACTCCTGCGGCAGCATCGTGCCGGTCATTGACGACCTGATTGAGTGCGGGCTGGATATACTCGACCCAATCCAGCCGAAGGCCGCAGGGATGTCCGCTGAAGAGTTGAAGGCGCGGTTCGGGGGGCGCATCTCCTTCCACGGCGGCATTGACGAGCAGGAGCTGCTTCCGCGCGGTACGCCTGAGCAAGTGCGCGCGGAGACCGAGCGCATCATTTCGGTCTTCGGCGCGGACGGCGGTTACATCTGCTGTCCCGCTCACGCCATCCAGCCCGATACCCCGCCGGAAAACGCTCTGGCTCGACGCGGCACTTGAGTGGCGATTCTGAACGGACGCAGCCTCACCCCTGTCCCCTCTCCTCCCGAGGAGAGGGGAAACCGTCGAAAGCGAACCTTCGCGCAGATTCCCACTCGGGGACAGCCTGCCCCAAGCGAAGCCGAATGGGACGAAGCCGCGTGGGCGAGGTTGCAGTTGCCTCACGCCGATGCCTCTGCCTGTTCCTCTGCGACTGTCTCCTCTTCCAGGTCGGCGGCCTCGAGGTCTTCGGGCCGGGGACGAGGATTGGCCGGCAGTAACAGAGCCACCCATAGGAACACGAAGACCAATATGCCGAGGGATGTATAGAAAGTCGCCGTCCTGCTGAATGTATCGGATATCCATCCGAAAAGCGCAGGGGCGAATCCTACCGGGGC
>JALGUK010000550.1 GCA_029820875.1 Candidatus Zipacnadia bacterium | reverse complement strand
CCGCAGGATGTTGAAAAAGAACTGGAGACGGTGCTGGGACGAATTAGGGAAGGCCTCACCCCCTAACCCCCTCTCCTTCGCTGCCGCAGGCGGCCCGCTCTGGAGAGGGGGAACAACACTGTCAGGCGAACCGTAGTTAGCGGGAAATTCCGTTCGCAGACTCGTGCGTTCCAAGTCGTTGCTCTCTCCCCCCCTCCAAAGGCGCTCCCAAGGAGCGGCGAAAGAAATGGGGAACGGCAGTTGACAGGGAATCTGGTGCTCAGAACTCGTGCGCTTTAGCTAAACAGTCGTTTCCCCCCTCCAGAGACGCTCCGAAGGAGCGGTGAAAGAAATGGGGAACGGCGGTTAGCGCAGAACTCGGGTCCCAGAACTCGTGCGCTCTAACTAAGTAGCTGCTTTCTCCCCCTCTCCAGAGGCCTCCCAAGGAGCGGCGGGGGAAATGGGGCGGAGAACTTGAGTCCCAGAACTCGCGCGCTCTAACTAAGTAGCTGCTTTCTCCCCCTCTCCAGAGGCGCTCCGAAGGAGCGGCGAAGGAGAGGGGGCCGGGGGGTGAGGCAAAAACACCGATACAGCCCGCCGTCGAAGGAATTTGTGGTCGTGGACGTCCCGCCGCTTACCTACATCATGGTAGACGGGGAGGGCGACCCCAACACCTCGCAGCAGTACCAGGATGCGATACAGGTGCTGTATGCGTTGTCATATACGCTCAAGTTCGCCATCAAGCGCGGCGAGGCCCAGGTTGACTATGTCGTCATGCCGCTTGAAGGCCTCTGGTGGGTAGACGAGATGGACGAGTTCGACATTGACGATAAGGACGCTTGGAAATGGACTTCCATGATTCTCCAGCCCGAGCCTGTGACACCGGAACTATTTGCAGAGGCTTTCGAGGAGGTTCAAAAGAAGAAGAACCTGCCGGCGCTGGAGAAGGCGCGGCTTGAGGAACTGCACGAAGGGCTTTCGGCTCAAATCATGCATATCGGCCCCTACGCGGAGGAGACGCCGACCATTGAGAAACTGCATAGCTTCATCAGGGACAACGGCTATGAGCTTAGCGGCAAGCACCACGAGATTTACCTGGGCGACCCCAGGAGAGCTGCGCCCGAGAAGCTAAAGACGGTCATACGCCAGCCAATGAAATGAGGAGAAATCCATGCCGAAGTACAGAGCCGGTCTCATCGGATGCGGACGCGTCGGTGCGCTCTTCCCCGACACCGAGCGCGGCCCGGAAACCCATGCGAGTGGCTACTTTCACAGCGACCTGACTGACCTCGTCGCCGGGGCCAACCGCGGCCGGGAGAAGCTCGAAGCGTTCGGGAAGAAGTTCGGAGTGACACACCTTTATACCGATTACCGCGAGATGCTCGAGAAGGAGAACCTGGACATCGTCAGCATCGCCACCCACCCGCAGTCGCATCGCGAGATGGTGCTGGCCTGCTGTGAGGCGGGCGTGAAGGGAATCTTCTGCGAGAAACCGATGGCCCTCTCCCTCGGCGAGTGTGACGAGATGCTCGAGGCGTGTGAGCGTGCGGGGGTGAAGATGATAGTCAATCACACGCGCCGCTGGACGCCCCAGTGGCTGACGATACGCGATATATGCCGCAACGGCGACCTCGGGGAGCTTGTCGGAATCATCGGGTACCTCCACAGTTGCAAGCCCAGCAAGGACTGGGTCGCCGACCACGAGGGACCGCTGCTTCATGACGCGACGCACGTGTTCGACCTGTACAGGATGTTCGCCGGCGAGCCGGAGTTCGTCATCGCCACCGTTGAGCGGTTCGACAAGCGCTTCCGCGTGGAGGACATCTCCACCGTGCTTATGGGCATGGACAGCGGCGTCCGCACGATGACCTTCGCCGCGGAGCGGACCGACTTCACCGACTTCGGAGTGGTGCTCACCTTCACGCGCGGCAAGATTGCAGCGGGATTCGACTACCGGATGTGGGGCGTGGGAGAAAAGATATTCTGGGGCGAGCACACCGGGATGAAGCCGATGGAGTGGCCGGAATCCAAGTAATTCGACTACCGGATGTGGGGCGTGGGAGAAAAGATATTCTGGGGCGAGCACACCGGGATGAAGCCGATGGAGTGGCCGGAATCCAAGTACAAGGACCCGGCCTACATCGCCGCGATCAAGGACCTGGTCGAGTGCATCGAGACAGGGCGCGAGAGCCACTCCAGCGGGCGCGACGGACGCAAAAGCATTGAGATGATAATGGGCATGTACGAGTCTGCCCGCCAGGGTAACGTTCGCATTGACTTCCCGGTCACGCTCGAGGAATCGGGGCTTGAGAAGATGATTGCCGAAGGTAAGCTCTAACGACCGCGACCGATGTCACTTCGGGAGGAGCCACTATGCATCACACGAAGTACCTGTGGTTCAATACAAAGCGC
>JALGUK010000051.1 GCA_029820875.1 Candidatus Zipacnadia bacterium | reverse complement strand
AATAGGAGGGTGTTCGGGCCTTCGGGCCCGTAAGAGGTGGCCCGCCTCGCCCTCGGGTAGGGTGCTTGAGGCGCGGGGCAACCCGCGTCCCAGACAGATGACCGCCCTCGACAGAATTCGGCTTATCGGCCCACTCTCCGACGCTCTCTTGGACCAAATGGGGCAATCGGCGCGGGAAGGGGGAGTGTGGAGGGCGTGTACAGATGGATATGCGCATACTGCCGGGGAGCGGCCTCGCCATTTATGGCGTCACACTTCACACGCTACGTCGCTTCATCGCCGCGCTGCCAGCGAATTGATGCTTGCTCGTATAGCGGCATGCTGCCTCTTCCGACTTGCCGCTCAGCAGGCGCGCTTTCTATTGGTCAGTCCATTGTTCCGCTTCCGGCATGTGGGCCAGAGCAAAAGACACAAAGATCGGCCAATTGCAAGTGCAGCCGTGGGCGAAGTTGGGGGCATTGAGTATCCCGCCGGCGGGAATGAGGCTGTTCGTGCAGCCGGAGCGGATACCCCGAAAGAACGCTTGATGTCCGGTTGCCAGGTCAAAGTAGGAGGCATGGCCATCCCGAAGTGTGACCACGTACTGGTTCGCTAACGCACGGCCGCAGCCGCGGGCCCCTCCGGTATCGTAGTTGACGTTCATCCCTGTCCACAGCCGCTTCGGTAGTCGCGAACCTGTTTGCGGCTCGTACATTTCTCCCGCATGAGTAATAAGTAGGTTGGGCAGGACTATAGGTGGCTCGGGGCCCGACCAATAGCTGGGCGGGTTGACGCAGGAGATGTTGTTGGCCCACAGCAAGCCTCCATCACTGCCCCGGTATGCGGTAAGCGTTCCCCTGTTGGCAGTCAGCAGCAGAATGTCATTGACGTCCTCGTAGGCAAGCTGAGGCTTAAGGGGCGGAAATCTCTTCTGAGTCTCCGGGTCTGCAGCATCTGGGGGCGTTTTCGCGGTGGTCTCCCAGAGGACCTCGCCGCTGCGCGCGTCGAGCGCGAAGATGGTGCTCTGCTGTGTCTTCTGTACCCCTCGCCGTCTGTGAACCGGCAGCCAGTAATCCACACAAAAGACTTTGCCGGAACCGACGGCGAAACTGAAGCGATCCTGGCGGGATTCAAATCTCCATAGTATCTCGCCGCTGCGACGATCCATGCCTAACAGATGTTTCCCTGTTGTGCCAATGAGCAGTTCTCCGGATACTCGGATTTCCTCCCATGCGGCGTCCCCCTTCTTGCTCAGCTCCGCAGGGATTTCGATTTGCCCCAGCTTCGAACCGGTCGCGGAGTCGAACCGAAGGCAGGTTTCACCGCACACCACGTAGATGCTATCCTCGGCAGCAACAAAATTGTCGGCGGTCTCTCTTGAGCGAATCATGTGGTTTCTGCGACGACTCTCCGTTTTCGCCGAAGGAGTCAGGGCGACTTTCCACAGGTGCTGTCCCGTATAGATGTCTGTCGCGTGAAGTTCGTTGGCGACCAGGATAAACATTCGGCCGGAGGCGATCAGAGGAAACGGCCCCCGAGAATGGGTATAGTCCCAAGGCGGGAATATCCGGTCCACTGAGCCGCCGAACCAAAGCACCGCAAAGGGCGGCTTCACCTGTTGATCTTTTGATGCGAACGTGTTGGCCGCGTTCCCGCTTTCGTGTGTCCAGTCCGCCGAGCCGGCCAGAGCGCCCACGCGGCTCAGCAGCATAAACTCGCCCGCCCTTCTTACCCTCGCCCCGACCAGTTGCGCCTGCTTTACCCATTCGGCGAAGGCCGAGCGGGCCCTCCGCGGGATCGGCAGACACGCGGTCCCGCCGTAAGGGCGCAGCGAGTTGAAAAGCTTCTGCACAAAGGCCGTCCCCTGTTCGAAGCCTGACCCGCTTAGGTCTTCCGAGACCACCAGACTGGCCATATACGGCGGCAGGTGAACGGACGTGAGAGCGTGCGGCAGGATGTGCACCCGCATGCCGTACAGCCCCATTGCATCTAACCTTCGGCGGGCGGCATTGACTCTCTCGGCGTCTGGGTCAAGCGCAATGATATGGAGCTGGGACTGACGTGCCAGCTCTTCAATCAGCCGGCCCGTTCCGACGCCCAGGGCCAGGCAGTATCCCTTCGCAACCTGGGCTTGCTCCAAAACCTCGCCTGCTGTCTTTGTCCATTTGTCGGCGGGCGCGGCGACAGGGGGCTTCTTCATTGTGTAGGTCTTCGGCTGCACCTGCTTGCCGCCGAAGCAGTAAATGCAGCCCTCCTTGGTCACAACAAACAGCTTCTGGTCGGCGGCCAACATGCTCGAAGGTGTACCTTCGATCTCGGACCTCCATGAAAGCTTCGGCTTCCCACCTCGGTCAGGTATGTCCACTGCCGCGACGACCCCGGGAGCGCCCCCATAAAGACGAGACCCCGCCTTGATCTGTATCCTAAGTTCAGACGGCAAACTCCAGAGCCGATCGAAGGTTATTGTCGGCCAGATGACAAGGCGGTTGCCCCACGCACCCGCGCAAGTAAATCCCCATTTTGGATTCGTCATATCGTAGGCCACGATCTCTTGGTAGCGGAGGTTAGGCGGCCAGTGTGCGCCCCTGCCGCGCTGGTTGTTGATAGGTTGTGAATAGTACATCACACCATCGGCAAGGACCGGCTCGCGGAATACGCCCACTTCATCGCCATTGGCGGGATCGATCTGCAGGCGAGGGTGAGAGTCCAAGGTATGCTGTTCACCCTCGCGAGGTGTGCCGGTCCACCACGATAGGTAAGTTGTTGTGCTGCGCTTCTGTGGACTGATGAGCAGCTTCCCTGCGTGCTGCTCCGTAACGAGCATGTTCCTGTTCACCCATTCCTGGACGGTCTCCGACGGAACGTTTGCACGCCGGGCGAACTCCTGCAGGCTCAACAGCTCCTTCGGCTTGTCCTTTGCGTGAACGGCAGCCGCGCGAGCAGTCAAGCCGTACATATCCCCGCTTTGGAAGAAATAATCCCCTATGCCGCAGACATACCAGCAGCCCTTCGCAAGCGCCACTCGGCCCCCCCATCCCGTGGTGTAGGGCTCCATCTTACCAGACTGGGGGTCGAAGAAGCCCGGTAGAGCCCTTCCGCTCGGAACGATCAGCTTTCCACCGATGACAGAAAGGTATCCCTGGGGCGACAACCCCGCGTCTCGCCGGGTGCCATGGTCGATAAGCCCGTCCTTGATTAAGCCAGCGTCCTTGTTTTGCCAGATTAAGTCGCCAGTCTTTGCATCAACCGCGCAAACGTAGACCCCTTCGAACGGCCAGATGCCTGCTGCGAAATACACTGTCTCATCTGCTAACACGGGCCCTCCCCGCCCAGGCCAACGTGAGATAAGGCGTTCATTTCCCAAGAGTTTGTAAGCCCTCTGGCCGGATGGGAGCGGACTGAACTTCCAAAGCAATTCTCCCTTTTCCGCGTCCACGCAATACAGATAGCCGTCATCGGAGACGAAGTACACCTTGCCTCTGCTGGCCACCGGCGCGAACCGTACTGGGCCGTCCGCAAAGAACTCCCACTTCTCGGCTCCGGTGTCGGTATCCAGCGCAGTGATGCTGTCGGTTACCATCGAGGGGACAAACATCGTTTTGTCCATCACCACAGGCTCGTGAGAGAGGTCGAAGCAGAGGCGCAGGTCCTGGGGGAAAGCTGGCCGAGGTGCAGGCAGTTGTCTCTTCCATTGAAGGTGTAACTCAGCCGGCAGTTCACTCGGTGAGGCCGCAGTGCGATTTGCGTCGTAGCGCCACATCGGCCAGTCGGCACCACGGGGCGCGCCGCCAAAGCGCAGCCAACAAGCCGACACCGCCAAGACCATGATGCACAGGGATATTGCTCGTCTCAACAAACGCAGGCTGGGGTTCATACGCTCTCACCGTCCACGCGCGTTTCACCTGCCGCGAAGACCGCTCATTGAAACCCGAAATGCAGCTTTGCGGTCCCCAACGGCCTGCAATCCTGTGGATGGGTATACCGTTCTTCTCGAGCACAAGGCGTTGTTTTCTCGATGCGAATTGTGGATTCCTTTTCTGCTGTTCGCGAGTCCCTTAGCAGGGACATATTGCCAAACTGTGGATACGCCGCACGAGACAAGCGACTCGGTGCTGAGGTATGTGTTTTAGAATAGGGCAGCCCCGGACTCGCCTTCCCGGTCCCGACCCGCCGCAGTACGGCTTCGACGCGGGCGAGCAGCTCTTTCATGCTGAACGGCTTGGTGACGTAATCGTCGGCGCCAACTTCGAATCCCTCGACCTTGTCATCTTTGCCCACCTTTGCGGTGAGCATCATGACACCTGCATCCGATTCCGCCCGCAGTACGCGGCACACATCAAGCCCCGACACCTCAGGCAGCATCCGCTTGAGGTTGTAACCGACTGCGTCGGCGACGGACCTTTCGTGCTCGGGAGCAGTACATCTGGACTCATCGCTGTATTGCTGCTGCTCTGCTTGTCCGGAACTACCGGCAAGGGCCGGGGGGCGGTGCCGAGGGTTATGGCTCATTGAGCACCTCTCGCACCTTGCGCGACAACTCATTCGGAGTGAACGGCTTGGAGAGAAGTTGAACGCCTTTGCGCAAAATGCCGCGTTGCACAATGGTGTTGTTGGTATAGCCTGATGTGAACAGAACCTTGATATGGGGGTACTGCGCCTGCACTTGCTCCGCCAGGTCGTGTCCGCCCATGCCGGGCATGACGACATCGGTCACAAGAAGATGGATAGCATCCCCGTGCTCCTTGAGAATCTGAAGGGCGGTGGCGCCGTCGCTTGCCTGCAGCACCGTGTAACCGCTTTCGGAAAGCACCCTGTAAGCAAGGCCCCGCACCACATCTTCATCCTCAACCAGCAGGATCGTCTCCGTACCGTGCGGCAGCTCAACCCTCTTCGTGCGTTGCTCCTCTACAGTGGCAGGCTTTTGAACCCACGGGAGGTATACCTTGAATGTCGTGCCCTCCCCAGGCTCGCTATAGGCCCAGACATACCCGCCGCTCTGCTTGACAATCCCATAAACGGTGGAAAGGCCCAACCCTGTCCCTTCGCCTTTCTTCTTGGTGGTAAAGAACGGCTCAAAGATATGCGAGAGGGTCTCCTTGTCCATGCCTCTGCCGGTGTCGGAGATTGCGAGCATCACATAATCTCCCGGCACCACCGCGGGGTGCGTTTGCGTGTAGGACTCATCCAGCGTTACATTCTGGGTCTCGATAATCAGCTTGCCGCCTTCGGGCATGGCGTCGCGGGCGTTAATCGCGAGGTTCATGATGATTTGGCTGAACTGTCCCGGGTCGACCTCGACCAGGCCCAGGTCAGGGTCCAATACCGTAACGAACTCAACATCCTCTCCGATAGTGCGTCGGAGCATGTTTTCCACGTCTGCGACAACATCATTCAAGCTCAGAACCTTGGGCATAAGCACCTGCCTTCGACTGAATGCGAGGAGTTGCTGCGTTAGGCTGGCGGCGCGGCGGCCGGCCTTCTCTATTTCCTCGACATCCAGGCGGTTCGGATCGGTCTCGGGCAACTTCATCAACAGCAACTCGGTGTAACCGGTAATCACCGTCAAAAGGTTATTGAAGTCGTGCGCAATGCCGCCGGCGAGCCGCCCGACCACCTCCATCCTCTGCGCCTGCCGAAGCTGCCGTTCCAGCCGCTGGCGCTCGGTGATGTGCTCTCCGCTACACAAGATTCCTTCGACATTGCCATCCTGATCCCGTAAAACGCTGTAATTCCACGCTATATCTCTTTGCTCGCCGGTCTTCGTCAGAACGGTGCCTTCGTGGTGCTCAATCCCTTCATCACTAGCCATCAACTTGCTGAAAAGCTCCCTTGCATTGTCCCTAAACGCCTCGGGAATAAACACATCGAACCAGTTCTTGCCGATAACCTCATCTCGGCTGTAGCCGAGGACCTCGCAGCCTCGCCTGTTGATGAGCTGCACTATCTCATCGGTACCGATAACCAGCAACATGACGCCGGCGACATCGAAGTACTTCCTTGCTCTCTCCATCGCTCTTGCAGTTGCCTGCTCCGCTTGCCTCCGATAGGTTATATCGCGGAACAGCCCCAGAATGTACTCCTTGCCGGCCAGCGTAACGATTGACGCGCTGATGGCGACCGGCACGGTGCCGCCGTCTTTCCTTACCACATCGCCGTCGAAGTCTGCCATCCGGCCCTTCTCGACGTGCTCGGCGAATCTTTGTCTGTACTGCTCAACTTTATCCGGCGGATGTAGCTGCGTCTGGTGCATCCCGATGATTTCATCGCGCGTCCTGCCTGTCAGCTCCTCACCCGCTTTGTTAGTCTCGATAATCAGGCCTGTCTCGCGGTCTGCAAGGAATGCGGCATCGTTCAGATTCTCAAACAAATGCCGGTATCTTTCTTCCGACTCCTGCAGCCGACTGAGTAACTCTGCAGTACGGGCTTTCAGAGTCTGTTCTTCCAGTATTCTGTTGATAACCCACAACAGGTGCTGTATATCAATCGGCTTTTCCACGTAACTGAAGGCTTGACTGTTTATCGCTTCTATCACCGAGGGGAGCGAAGCATACCCTGTCACGATCACCACTTCAGTCTCCGGCGCTCTCTGTTTGATGGCCCTGAGCGCCTCCAAACCGGTTGTATCAGGCAGCTTCAAATCCAGGAGCACCACATTGAAGAACCGTCGCTCTATCTTCGAGAGCGCCTCCTCAAGCGTGCCGACGCTATCCGTTTGAAAACCGCTTATCTGCAACGTATCAGCCAGCGTTTCGCAAAAGGACGCGTCGTCGTCAACAATCAATATTGCCGGCTGTTCACTCATCTTGCTCTCTCCTTCGGCCCAAGCCCACCTGAGGGGCGCCATGTGCATCGGTGGTGTACGCCACATCGTAGCCATGTGCTTTCAAAGCATCGGTGAGGGTTTCACAGAAGGCGATGTCGTCGTCCACTACCAGGACCGTGCGGCTTCTCCGGAACTCGTGCAGGAACGCCAGCAGCTTCCCCATATCAATCGGCTTGGGAAGGGTAGCGAGCGCGCCGTCCTCTTGCGCCTTCTTAATCAGGCCCGGGAGAGTGTACGCCGTCATCATCACGACCATACTCTCCGGGCGGCGCTGTCTGATCGCATTCAGGGTCTGCACCCCGTTCATTCCGGGCATCTTGATGTCCATCAGAATTACATCGAAGCCCCGCTGCCCGCGACGGTTACACTGTAGCCTTTCGCCTCGAGTATGTCTGACAGCGTTTCTGTCATCTGTTCGTCGTCGTCAACGACCAATATATTAGTCGTTGTTTGCGTCTTTTTTTCCTCCATCCGACAGTGGGAACTCTATAATGAATCGGCTTCCGCTCCCTTCCCTGCTTTGAACGCCGATTCTGCCGCCGTTCAACTTCACCAACTGCCGCGAAATCGGCAGCCCGAGGCCGATGCCCCGTGCTTTCGTGGTAAAAAGCGGTTCGAAAATCTTCGCGAGCTCCTCCACTCGCATTCCGCGGCCCGTGTCCTCGACTATGATTGTCAACAGACGTTCATCCGCCGCTGTCCTCACCGTAAGGTCCCCGCCACCCGGCATCGCGTCAACCGCATTGGAGATCAAGTTGACGAACACCCGATGCAATTGAAGGCCGTCTACCATGAGTGTCGGGAGGTTGTCGGCGAGGTCGGTCGTCACTTCGATGCCGTCCGGGATATCGCTTACCTCGAGCGCTTCCCGCACAAGACCGTTGACATCGGTTGGAACCCGCTGAGGCTTTCTGGTCCTGGCGAAATCCAGCAGGTCGCTCACGATCTTGTCGGCGATGTCAATCTGTCTCTCAATGATGCCCAAGTGCTTCCTGACCTTCTCGTCCGCATCGGCCAGCGTCATCTCAAGGAAGTAAACAGAGTTCTTCATCACGCCCAGGGGGTTACGCAGCTCATGAGCTACTCCGCCCGCCAGTTGGCCCAGCGCCGCCAGCCGCTCTTGACGGACTATCCTCTCCTGGGCCTGCTTGAGTTCCTTTTCCGTCTGCCTCTGTTCGTCCTCCAATTCGATGGCGTGCAGGGCGAAGGCGATGTCGTCGGCCACATCTTGAAACAGCGAGCACTCCTCTTCACTCGCTGCAGTTTCCCTCGAAACAGAAACGGTCAACGCCCCGTATACTCGCCCGGCGTGTTTAAGGGGAACCGAGAGGGCCGACCTGCCACCGTACGGAGCCACGAGCGGGCAATCCCCGCAGGTAGCCTCCACGTCCTCGATAACCACAACCTGCGGCTCAGTCAGTACTCTCGTAAAACAATATGGCCGCTTGCCATGCTGGAGCATTTCCCGAAGAGGTATGAAAGCGTCGCCCAACCCGGCTTCGAATGCGCCGATGTAGCTACCATCCTGTGCCATTAGCGTAATCCAAGCCGAATGATAGTCTTTTTCATTGCCGAGAATCTCACAGATACTCTGCAGGAGACTGTCACGGTCCTTCTCGCGGGCGATGAGCCGATTGACACTGCGGATGGCACGGAGTATGGAATTGACGTGCTCAACATCGGCCGGGAGTTTATCTTTCAACTTTGATGTCTCCAGGAGCCCTAAGGGTATCTGGGCACGGCCGGTCTCCAGCCGGTGCGAGCCTTGGGGGGCACATAGCAGGGTAGCGACGTGGACGAGGCCATCACTGCTTTGTGAAAGGCGCCGAACGTCGGTGCCTGCTTCCCCGTGTATTGTGAACAGCGTTGCCGTAATGCGATTGCCCCTCTTGACACATAAGTACCATATATCACACGGCGAGACGAATTGTCAATCTCTTGGCAAACCGACGAGGCCCTCAGATTGACCCCGCCAAACAATACAGAATTGAGACAATCTCCCTTGGTTGTTTGCACAAAACTGAAGAATGGTTCGGTTTGAGCGCTATTCTTTTTGATGTGTCCGGTCCCGAGGCCACAAGGAGGAACACGCGGGAATGAATGGAATATCAGACTTGACACGGCGAGCGTTCAGCAAAGAGCTTATTGGATTGGAGGGGACGGCCATGAGCATATTGCTGGCCGTCAGCGTTGCCGTTTCAGCCATTTGCAGCCAGACAGCGGTGCAAGCAGATAACAACATGGCGGCGACCGGCGCCGACGGCCTGGTGCCCCTCCGGAGGATATACCTCTCGATTCACGGTCTCGACTGGGTTGGCGTCACGGAGGACGACCCCAGGCGGCAGGAGCCGCGATGGGAGTTATGGCCGGGCAGATGTGCGCTGTGTCACCGGCTCGACTTCGAGTTCCGGTTGCGTATTTACCAGACCATCCGGAATATCAAGGACGACGAGGGCCTTATGATAGTGCCGTCGGGCAACCCGCAGAACAACGAAATGATCGC
The DNA here is from genome assembly GCA_029820875.1 of Candidatus Zipacnadia bacterium. The sequence continues at coordinate 6,574 of JALGUK010000051.1, read as the reverse complement.
GTATGCGCGTGAGCGGCTTGGGCCGCGGTGCGTCGTGTGCGAGTTTGACTACAATCGCGACCGGTTCATGAAGGCTCTCGGACCCGATTTCGCAGCCGAACTGCAAGAAGATAGGCGGCGGGCGGAGAAGGTTCGAGCCGCATTCGTGGACGATGCGGCCTTCGAGCATGAGTTCGCGGCGTGGGAACGCTCCAAGGCATGGGCAACCGACCTGATTCGGAAGCTTAACGCAAACGGATACACTTTCAACCCCAAAAACGTCGAGTTTGTAGCCTGGGGCGGCGACTGGTGCGGCTGCGCGGCGACGTATCCTATCCAGATGGGCCGCGCGTTCGGTCTCGCCGAGCCTATTAAGCGGCGGTGGGACCTTATCATCCGCGATTGCGGCCCGATGTGGGTCAACTCCGAGCTTGTTGTGGGCAATGTTAAGATGCCGGAGCACATTCGGTTGTTCATCTTCAAGAATAAGAACGGCCGATACTGCGCCAACTATTGGGAAGGCCTTCATTGCCCGATGGACCCCGCGCACCAGGTGTCACTCGAATTCCCGGCCGGCTCGGTCAGACTCGTGGACGGGTTCGGGCGGCAGGTGGGCGATGAGACATACGGCCGCGTCACTGTCGGTGTCGGTGCCGGAGGGCATACGCCGCACCGGCCCGACATTCTCGAAGCAAGCGAGACACTGTCATTGGACGACTTCTATGCGGCGCTTGTCAAAGGGGAAATCACCGAAAAAGAGTGAGCCGTGACACATTGTGGGGGATGGTTTTGCTCACGTATATCTTGACAGGCGACGCAATTTCTGTTACATGTTACATAGTCCAAAAGGGTTTGCCGCATCCGGCTCTCGGTTACAGTGGGGTGCTCGGTAAGCCTGAGGGCTCACGTGACTGGTCCCGGCGTTTGTAAGTCGCCTCAAGGAGCCTCCCTGTGGCACTTGCACGTACTGGACAGTCAAATCTTCTTTCAAAAGGTGAGGTTCCAAGTGGCAACGGGCAGAGTAAAGTGGTTCAATGATGCCAAAGGCTACGGCTTCATTGAGCAGGAGGGCGGCGAGGACGTCTTCGTGCATTACACGGGCATCGCCGGCGAAGGTTTCCGAACCCTCCACGAGGGCCAGTTGGTCCAGTTCGACATCGAGCAAGATGCGAAGGGGCCTCGTGCGGCGAATGTCGTCGTGACCGAGGACGCGCCGAGCAGCAACACCGGTACTGAGGAACAAGCCTGGTAGGATGACGGCCTGACCGGTATTCGCCCGCCCCAGAGATCAACTGCCCTGGGGCGTTTTTCTTTTCGCGGGCTGGACAATACCTGATAGTTTCCAGGCCGCCTTAAAATGCTGAGCAAGCACGCTGTCGACCTCTGCGCCGAAGCGGCGTAGGAGGGCGATTGTGTCCCCGATGCCGCCCGCGTCATTGACCAACGCTGGGAATGCACATACCAGGTCGGTTTTGGTCCCCTCGCGTACTTGTGCGCACAGCCATAGAATATCCACAAGATTGCCGAAAGCCTCCGTGTGTTTGTAAGCCAACGGCTCTGCGAGGATATCCTGCATGGTCGCCTCGTCCCCGACTCCTGCCTGCACGAAGGCCAGCCGTCTTAGAATACACGGAACACAGCCTCCGCATGGTCGAGCCGCCCGTCCAGCCTGCCAACACGAGACGGTTGCGCGCAGGTCTCCCGGCGATAGTTCAGGCGCGAGCACCTGCGCGACAATCTCCCCTTTGGTCCGGGACAGAAACGGGTTAGCTATGGTCCACGTACCGCCGAACAGCCCGTTCGCGAGATTGCTGAATGCCTGGACAAAGCGCGGATGGGTGGTGCGGGTGGACAGGGAGCCGATTCGAGCGGGTGAGAGTGGGATATTACGGGCGATGATGCCGTTCTCGAACAGAAAGATTTCCCGTAAACCGAGAGCCTCCGCCGCCGCGACCGCGGCTGCGAGAAAGAAAAATGAGCGTGACCGCTGCGAGGGTTCCCGCTCGCCGTCGCGCGGAAAAGGGTGACGCGGCCGGTGAACCCCGGACGGATGAAGAGATATCCGCGCGACTCCTGAGGCGCCGCGTGCGTTGACAATGGATATAACGTGCCGCTGGGCGGCGGCGACCCGCGGGTTGAGGTCCCGGTGCATTACAAACAGGGGCCGCCGGCCGGCCGCAAGAAGCAAGAGAGCGCCAGCCAGCGAGTCAAGCCCTCCGGAAAGCAACGCGATGCAATCCGGTGGCGCAAGTGATGTCCGAACGATGGTAGACGGCTTGTTGTTTGTGCTGTCTCTGGCAACGAAAGTCAGGCGGATGTTGTCCCCCGTCAGGAAGCCCAGCATAGCCTCGATGTGCGGCCGCTGGGCCTCCCAGGCATCCGGTTGCCGCATCGGCACGAGTATTTCAAACTGCCGCGTCCAGTGTTCGTTGCGCCCTCGCCGGCAGGCTAAGTCCGCCATCAGCACGACTGCAGCCAGCTCGACTAAATCGCTCGCAAGCGGGCCGACTGAAACGCCGATTTCTCGCTCGAAGGCCTCCAGGTCGAGTGTGACATTACGCCTGGGCGAATGGAACTCGATTGTAAGGTCCGACCGACTGGACAGACGATGTTGTTGGAACGCCTGCACGGGCAAACCGGTAGCGGCGAGCACTTTATGGGGCATTATTCTCTTCCTCGGCAAGGGCTGCAAGCGCACGCTCAACCGCCGCGACGAGTGCGGAGCCGATGTCTCCCATCTCAAATTCGGCCTCGGGGGTGAGGTCCTCCAGCGGAACGTCTTTGACCGCCGCCTCGCAGACATCTTGCAATTCCGTGACCAAGCGCCGGACAGCCGCAACGTCCTCAAGGCGAGGACCCCCGACGTGCGCGGAAGTGTCCCTGGATGCGACGTAGGCGACTGTTCGCGCCATGTACTTGGACACGAACGTTTCCATGACGCTCACTCGGGGTAGCCGATTGGTTGCTTGGACATCCATCACTGTCTGGACAAGAGCGTCAAGGGCAATCTCACCGAATTGTGAGCGCGCCTTGGCCCGTTCGATAGCTGCGTCGGCACGCTCACGGAGCCGGCCGGCAAGGGCTATACGGGCATTTTCGTCTGGGGTACTACACAGCTCATCGGCGGCTTGCAGGGCGATGCCCAGACACAGCGCCGGGGCCGGTCCGCCCAGCCCTACTCGGAATCCGGCATCAAATGCGGCCACAATTCTGGACAGCGCTTTTCGCGGCGGTACCTCAGGAGAGTCGTACGCCTCCCTGACAGCATCCCACCGCTCGCTGTGCGGAGAGCGTTGATAAGATGATGTTCCCATCTCTCACCTCCTCTATCTTCGGTCGTTGATTCTTCGCAAAGGGCCGAATACCTCGTGTCCAAATTCCAGAGACGTCTTGGGGTGCAAGCTTTCAAAAACTCGCCAACTCGGTGCCCCGGCGGGACGGATTTCACAGTGTTGAAGGAATCCAGCAAGGGATGGTGGAACAGGCAACTGCAATAAGCTATGAGAATGTGGCATGGTAGGTGCCGTCGATTGCAACCCGGCACTATGCCATATACAAGGAGATGTACTGATGCCGCTAACATCGAGTGACGAAATACGTGAATGGCTCGCCCGCAACGGCCTTCCGAACTTAGGTGAAATCCACTGGAACGCCTCCACGGGTGAATTGTACGAGCACGCAGTTCGCCGGCGGGAAGGGTTAATCGCGCATCTGGGGCCGCTATGCGTGCGAACCGGACATCACACGGGCCGCTCGCCGCGTGACAAGTTCATCGTGCGCGAGCCGTCCAGTCAGGAGCACATTTGGTGGAGTGAGGTCAACCAGCCGTTCGACGCTGATCGTTTCGAGATATTGCACAAGCGAATGCTGGCCTACCTGCAGGGCAAGGATATCTACGTGCAAGACTGCCGGGTTTGCGCACACCCCAAATACCAGGTGCCTATTCGGGTCATCACCGAAACCGCATGGCATAATCTGTTTGCGCGCAACATGTTCCTGCGCATCATTGATCGAGCCGAGTTGGCCAAATATACACCGGAATTCACCCTCATCCAGGCTCCGCACTTCCACGCCTCGCCTGATGAGGACGGTACGAACTCCGAAGCAGTGATTATGATTAACTTCGGCAAGAAGCTGGCCCTCATCGGAGGGACAAGCTACGGCGGTGAGATCAAGAAAGCTGTATTTACAATCCTCAACTATCTGCTCCCGGGTCAAGGCGTGCTCTCGATGCACTGCTCGGCGAATGTGGGGCACGATGGTGACACCGCCCTCTTCTTCGGCCTCTCGGGGACAGGCAAAACCACCCTCTCGGCGGACCCCAAGCGAAGGCTGGTCGGTGACGACGAGCATGGCTGGTGCGATGAGGGCATCTTCAACTTCGAGGGTGGTTGCTATGCCAAGGTCATTCGGCTCTCTCCGGAGGCTGAACCGGCCATTTATGAGTGTACCCGGCGATTCGGAACGGTCCTTGAAAACGTCGCTATTGATCGAATCACCCGGCGCTTGGACCTCAACGATAACTCACTGACGGAGAATACAAGGGCGGCTTACCCAATCAGCTACATCCCCAATTCCGTTGCGAATGGTCTTGCGGACCATCCCAAGAACATCATAATGCTCACTTGCGACGCATTCGGAGTGATGCCGCCGGTGTCGTGCCTGACCCCAGAGCAGGCGCTTTACCACTTCCTGTCAGGGTACACAGCGAAGGTGGCTGGCACGGAGCGGCATATCGTGGAACCGGAGGCCACCTTCAGTGCATGCTTCGGTGCGCCCTTCATGGCGCGGCGGCCGTCGGTTTATGCAAAGTTGCTCGGGCAGAGAATCCGCAAGCACAACGTGGATTGCTGGCTGGTCAATACCGGGTGGGTCGGCGGGCCTTATGGCGTCGGACACCGCATTGACATTGCCCACACGCGCGCTATTTTGCACGCCATCCTTTCCGGAGAGCTTGTCAGGATGCCGATGAAGCCGGACCCGGTATTCCACCTCAACATCCCACAGACTTGCCCGGGCGTGGACGACGCCATACTACAACCGCGCAACCATTGGGGTGACCCCGCCAGCTATGACGCTCATGCCCAGAAGCTGGTAGAGGCTTTCCGCAAGAACTTTGTGCAGTTCGAAGGGGAAACCGCCAAACAAGTCGAGCAGTACGGGCCCTAAAGCCGTGCCTACGACTTTTCCAATTCCTTTCGGCCCTCGAGCAGCAACTGGTCAACAACCTTGGTGATTTCCTGGGCTGCCGCTTTGAGAGTCATTTGGCCCGTCCAGACCTTGTCCAGCCGCGCGTCAATTGCGTCGAACACCTCGTTAGCGTTCGGGATACCGGTCTCGATGGGTATGGCGTCCTTGGCGATCTGAGTCCACACCTTGCGGGTCTCATACTGGTCGCTTTTCGGGTCGAGAAATACGTCGCTTTCAGCGACGGGGATTAAACCGGGCATCCGTCCCGTCCGTTGCGCCTCCTGCTCCTGGCTCCATGCGCCGCAGAAAAACTTGACGAATTTCCATGCTTCGTCAGGGTGTCGAGTTGCGGCGGCGATACTGAAGATATTTGTGCCCGAGAGCGTCTTACGGTTCTTCTTCTTCGGATACGGAGCGACGCTCCATCGGAAATCAAGTCCGGTCAGGGCCGCCATGGAGGCGGTACTACCGTAAAACATCGCCAGTTTACCGCTCTGGAAGAGGCTCTCGATTGAGCCCCCTTCCAGCTCGCGCACATCCACGGCGGAGCCATCCTTGTGCAGGTCCAACATGAACTGCATCGCCTCGATCGCCGCCGGTTCGCCGTAACCGCAGTGAAGGCGATCCTTTGTAAACAGCGTGCCCCCATTGTGCACGATGAACTCGCGCGTGCCGACCCAGTTGAACCCGATAGCGAACCCGTATTGGTCCGTTATGCCGTCCCCGTCGAGGTCTTTGGTAAGCTTCTTGGCGTTCTTTCGCAGGTCGTCCCAGGTCCAATCCCAATCCGGGTAGCCGATGCCTGCGGCGTCGAACAGGTCCTGGTTGTAAATCATGCCGCCACAACTTGTAATACGGGGCAACCCGTAGAGCCTCCCATTGTACCGGCAGACATCAACAAGTGCAGGGTAGTAGTCGTCAAGGTTGACATCAGGGTCTGCCTTAGCCTTCTCTGTGAGGTCCATCAACAAGCCACGCCCGGCGAAGGCGGCGTAGTAGTTGCCGTCAATCATGCACACGTCCGGCGCAGCGTTGCCTGCAAAGCGCGTTTGCAGTTTCTGCATGAGCTGTTCTCCCCCGATACCGTCCAGCCGGACGGTGATATCGGAGTTGCGCCTTTCGAATTCGCTGACGATGTCCTTGAACAGTTGCACCCGTTCGGCAGGAATATACACAAAAAACGAAAGCTCTGTCTTGCCTTTGGCAGTCGGGGCGCCGCCCTCGCCTTGGGGCGCCGGGCGACAGCCTCCCAAATACCCTGCACTACCCACCAGCAGCGCAGTGAGTGCCAGGAGAAGAATTCGCTTTAATCGGTTCATGTCCATACCTCCTTAGTGTGGAACCCCCTTTTTCAGCCCCTGTCTCCAGGCGGCATCCCGTTCACCCAGCTTGCAGACTCCGGAGG
>JALGUK010000549.1 GCA_029820875.1 Candidatus Zipacnadia bacterium | reverse complement strand
AGCCGCTCCGCAGCCGAACGTCTGGAACTTGACGTCACTTATCCTATCACCATCAATCTTCAGGAGCCGCTCCGCAGCCGAACGTCTGGAACTTGACGTCACTTATCCTATCACCATCAATCTTCAGGTATATCTTCATCATGTCCCCGCAGACGGGATTGCCGACCTCCCCGACGGCATCGGGGTTTTCCATCTCTCCCATATTGCGCGGATTCATGAAATGCTCCATTACCTTCTTACTGTACAGTTCAAACCACCTCCAACCAGCACCACAAGCATTCCGGCGCGTCTTTACGCTGGCGCAGCCTTTGACCGGCCGTGATAAAGCGGCGACATCTCTCTGAGACGGTCCACGATCGGCGGCAGAGAGCCTCCAGTATCTTGTTAATGTCCTCGTCCGTGTTCCCCCGTCCGAGCGAAAGGCGAAGCGACCCGTGAGCGATTTCATGCGGAAGGCCGATTGCCAACAGAACATGCGATGGATCCAGCGAGCCAGACGTACATGCCGAGCCGCTGGATGCCGCAATCCCCTGATGGTCCAGCAGCAGCAGCAACGACTCGCCCTCGATATAGCGGATGCAGAAGCTGGCGAGCGTGGGCAGCCTCTTTTGTGGGTGGCCAGTGATGATGACCTCTTCAATCGCCGCAGGTACTTCGGTGAGGAGCCTGTCACGCAGTCTACGAGTATGTTCGGCGTCCTGTTCAAGGTTCTGGGCCGCCAGCTCGGCCGCCTTCCCAAGCCCGACTATTCCGGCCACGTTCTCAGTTCCCGAACGGCGTTTTCGCTCCTGGCCGCCGCCCGTCATCTGGGGAACAAGCTTCGTTCCTCGCCGGACGTATAAAGCGCCGACACCCTTCGGGCCCAGCTCGTTGACGTCCGTGGGGACCTTCCCCACGGTTTGAACGGCGTCCGAGTGGAACGTTATCCCGTGCTCCTTGGCGATTGCCCCGATTTCCTCTATCGGCTCTATTGTGCCAATCTCGTTGTTGGCGTGCATGATGGTGATAAGGATTGTCCGCGGGGTGATTGCCTCCTCGACGCTCTCGGGGTCAACGAGTCCGTACTCATCCACCGGAAGGTAGGTGACGGAGTATCCCATCTTCTCAAGCGCCTGACAGGTGTAAAGGACCGCATGGTGCTCAATAGCAGACGTTATGATATGGTTGCCGCGCTCGCGCAGAGCGGCCGCAACCCCTCTAATCGCGAGGTTGTCGCTCTCGGTGCCGCATCCGGTGAAGACAATCTCGTTAGGAGTGGCTCCAAGCAGCGCTGCAACCTTCTCGCGTGTCTCATCCACTGCCGCCCGAGCCTGTTGGCCGAGTGTGTGGATGCTGTTTGGATTGCCGAACTGGTCGGTCAGATACGGCATCATCGCCTCAAGGACCTGCGGCTCCAGAGGCGTCGTCGCCGAATGGTCGCAATAAATCATACTCACCCCGCCTTCAGCCCGCTCAATAGTTCGTCCTGTGCTTCCCCGCACTACGCAGAAACTCCTTCAGCCCGGCCGGCTTTCGTAACGACTTCTCCAAGCGCCTCCCTACATAATTCAACACACCGGGGGCGTTAATCCGTTCCACAGCTTCTGACATCCCCCTCAATCGCCAGCAATCGTAACCCGGCACAGTGAGTTATCCAATCGAAGAAGTTTACCCTGAGCGGGGGGATACTCCGGCGGCGCGGCGATTTGACCACGCTTGTATCAGCTCAGCATCTCCTCGGCTCGTTCCTGCTCGTACTTGCGACGCTGCGGCTCGAGGTATGCGGGCACCGGCACATCCCACCAACCACATGCACGCCCGCCGGAGGTTGGGAACGTGCGGTTGACCATGACCTCAATCAGCGCCGGCCCACCGGCGGAGAACGCGCGTTCCAACGCGGGCCTGACTTCGTCGGGGGACTCGATGCGTTCGGCGTACATCCCGAAGGCCTTGGCAGCCGCTGCGAGATCCGGGGCATACAAGGAGTCGTCCATGCGGGAGAAATCGGTCGCCACGGCCCTGTCCTCGCCGTAAACCGCCATCTGCAGGTCCTTGATGGAAATCCAGCCGATGTTGTTGACGACGAACGCTACCACCGCGATGTTGTATTGCACTGCGGTGGCCATCTCCTGCATCGTCATCAGGAAGTCCCCGTCTCCGACCACGGCAACCACCTGCCGGTCCGGAAGCGCCAGCTTCGCCCCGAGCGCCGCCGGATAGCCCCAACCCATCGTCGAGAAGCCGCCGGTGGTGAGGCTGGTCATAGGCTCGTAGAAGGGGAACTCCTGCAGTATCTGCGCTTGTGTGTTGCCCGAGGAGTACGCCACGACGGCGTCGTGGTCCAGCCACCGGCGGAGTTCCTTGAAAATCGTCATGGGGACGGTGTCGCTGTCTTGCGCATCCTTCAGGGAGGCGAACCACTCTTCTTTTACGCGTTGAATCTCCGCGAAATACTCACTCTCCCTGTATTCCCGCTCAACGCCCTCCGACTTCAAAGCCTCAAGCAGCATCGCAAGCGACGCCTTCGCGTCGCCGACGATGCCCACTTCAACCGGATAGTTCTTCCCAATCTCGCTTTCGTCCAGGTCAATGTGAATAAGCTTTGTCGGAGGAATCGCGTAGGTGACACCATGGCGGTATGACGAAGTGGTCTCATCCGCAAAACGGCATCCGACCGCGAGCAGCACGTCCGCTGACCTGGTGACATGGTTGCCGATATCTGTACCCTTCGAACCTCCGAGCCAGCAGCTCAATGGATGGTCCTCCGGGAAGGCGCTC
>JALGUK010000548.1 GCA_029820875.1 Candidatus Zipacnadia bacterium | reverse complement strand
CCGACGGCCCGCGGGCTCATGCAGCGCCGGCTCGGGCGGTCGAACGCGATTTCGCGCGCGTTCGATCCGCGCGGGCCGTCGCCGGACGGCCGGCTGCGCTATCCGGCATCGCTGCGAACTGAACTCTACGGGTGCCTCATCCGGACCATCCGTGCGCGTGCATCGGACCTGGAAATCGGTCTGTGCCTTGAGGAGCGGAGCGTCTTTGAGGCGCTCGGCCTGGCCGATGCCATCGGACGATGCAACTGCGTCCTGTGAGGTGAACCTGCCCACAACAGGTTTTGATGATGCAGAACCACCGTCGGGAGAATACATCAATGTCGGGACGCTGGAAACCCGGCATCGGAGGCACGATTGGGGCGCACACTACACGCCAACTCCCTGATGGCGGCGTTCTGGCGAACGGTTTCCCTCCGCGAATCCTCGACCCGTCCTGTGGATGCGGCGCCTTTCTCATCGCAGCCACGCAGATGCTGCTTCGACAGGTCACGGTCACCAACCTGTCCGCGCGCGAGCGGCTCGAGTTCATTGGGGGCACGATCTTCGGAAGGGATATTGACGAGAGGGCCGTGTGGTGGACCCGCCGGCTGTTGCTTCTAACCGTCTGGACTTCCTGTGTGCAGAACGGCCTCGACGCCCACGCCGTTCCCGCGGGAGAGACCTCTGCGCTTGACCAGAACATCGTCTGCGCGGACTTCCTCCGCTTTGCTGGCAGCCCGGCCGATCCCGAGGAGCACCGACTCTCAGAGTCATTCGACGCTATCATAGGCGGGCCGCCGTTCGTCAGGCTGCATGACTTGCATAGAACCCAACCTGGCCGGGTCGAGGAATACAGGCGGCACTTCGCCACGGCCCAATGCGGCTCCTTTGATCTATACATGCTCTTCATAGAAAAGTCGCTGGCCCTTCTCCGCGAAAGTGGCCGCCTGGGCTTCAGTGTTTCGAACTCTTTCCTGCGCTCGAAGAGCGGACGACGGCTACGAGCATTGATCGCGGAAAGCGCGACTGTCGAGGAGATCGTTGAGTTCCCCAATGCCCAGGTCTATCCAGATGCCAAGGTCCAGATTGCGCTACTCTGTCTCAGCAAGGGCAGGAGGCAGTCGCAGACTCGCTTCGTCAGACTGCGAGGACCGAGGGCCGCGGACCGGGCGATCAGGCGCTTGCACTTGCTACGTGAGAGCAAAGACCCTGATATCGAGGTCCGTTTCATGAGTGGGCGGTGCATGGGGCCTGAACCGTGGTGCTGGGAAGACAAGACCGATGGGATCAACCTTGCCAAACTGGGGAAGGTGGGAGTCAAACTCGGCCTGCTCCCCGTAAAGATTCGAAGCGGGATAAGCACGGGGGCTGACAAGGTGTTTCTTCTGGAGTGGATCCGAGAGGAAGCAGACGGCTCGCTACTCGTTCACGAACGCTTGTACGGCGAAGCCCTCCACATTGAGCCCGAGGCCGTGCGCACCATCCTGCGCGGACGGGACATCAGGCCCTACGATCCTCCTGAGCCGCGGACATTCTGCATCTTCCCCTACGATGCACAAGGTGCCCCTCTCGCCGAGGAGGAGTTCGCGGAACGGTTTCCGGCGACATATGCGTATCTCCGGAGCAGAAGAGACCGGCTCGTGGCAGCCCGAGGGCGTAGTGGCAATCCGTGGTGGGTGCCGCGCCTCCGCGGGCCGCAAGACACAACGAGCACGCCGAGACTGATTGCCGGCAAGGTCGGCTTCGGCAAAAACTTCACCCTCGATACGCGACAAGGCATCCTGTACCACAGCACCGTCGCAATCGTGCGACCGGACCCCAACACCATCTCACCCCACTATCTCCTGGGCGTTCTTAACAGTGAGGTGTTCTGCCAACCATCGGGCCCGAGCGGTACATCTGCCGGATCCTCACCTTGCGTGACTTCCCCCTTGTCACCCCGGAGGGGCCGGCGCAGTCAACTTGCGAAGAGATCGCCGTCCTGGCCAGGGAGCTGTGTGACCACCACTTGGACGTCTCCCGTGGGCACGAGGCCCAGTCACAGATAGATGCGTTGGCGAAGGGGCTCTATGGGATCGACTGAACGCATGCCTGGCCACGCGTGGTCCCGGCGGGAATCCTTGCACGCCTCGGTCAGGAGGCCTGATTTAGGAAGCCCGTTGCGTTTGGGCGCCCAAGCGACTTTTTGCTGTTAACCAACTCGACATGTTAACGAGAGAGCGCGAGAGTTTTGGGCCGTTTTGTTCGGGCCGCGCGTGCAACCCCTGGGGTTGCGAGCGAATCCCGAACCCGACGACTTCGAACAGAGAGCACCGAGGCGGGGAGCGGAATCGCCGTAAGCCTTTACGTGCAACGGGTTACGACGACGCCCGAGAGCCTTGGCCCACGGGCGTTTGCGTTAACTCAGACTTGCCGATAATTCCGCAAGATTGATTTTGGCTCCCCGGAAGCAACCCTTATCGGAACTGTCGCATGTCCCGTCCCAGCCGTCAAGTGGCCCCTCCGATCCCTGGCCGACCAGCCACGACGTGTGGTTCGACCACACCGCCG
>JALGUK010000547.1 GCA_029820875.1 Candidatus Zipacnadia bacterium | reverse complement strand
AACCACCTGTCTTCACACTGCACCTGCTTCAATGGGATCTGAGCGTTTTGATGTTTTCGCTGTCGTGATGGTCCTCGCCCGGTCGGCAAGCCGGTCCCATCGACTGGAGTGCTTGACCGGTGGGCTCGGCCCGGATATCTCGTACAGATACGCGTGAGCATTGTAAGCATGTCTGGTAATGATACCGTGTTGCGCCCAGCTTACAAGTGTAGCTTCGTGGATTCCCAGGCGAGCGGCCGCTTCCTTTTTCGTCAACATGCCTCGGTCTCGAAGTCGATCGTAGCGGGAGCGGAGCCCGTAGCTATGGACGAGATAGGCCACTCGCAAGGCGTTGAAACGACTATCGCCTCGCCCGGGTCGTGCTGATCCGCCGGGGCGAAGTCCTCGCTCGTTGAGCAGGTCGGCGATTTTGGAATAGATGTGGTCGTCGAGGAATTTGTCGACCAACTCGACGATCTTCGGCTCCGTCTTCACCTGCTGCGCGGAGGACTTGGGGTTCATCGCCGTAAGCGTTTCGGTCTTGCCGCCCTTGAAGCGGACATGAATCTTGGTGATGCCTTCTGCCGGCAGTTTGATGAGCGTGGCGTCCTCGATGATGTAGGCAAGCAGTCGCTTGCGCTCGCGGTTGGGCGTACCCGGATCAGTCCAAAGCTTGTGGAAGTCCGTAGTCATTGTAACAAGTCGATCGCGAGTGGCATCATCGAGCACAAGCTGGTCCTCCTTTTGCCCTCGCTCCCTTTCCTCCCGTGCTTCGGCCAAGGCACGCAGCTTGTCGTTCCATTCGCCCTCAAGCGTATCGGCAACGAGACGATTACTCGGATCAACCAACATGAATCGGCGCTGCGCCAGATCCGCTTCGATCTGGGCGCGCTCGATCGCGCGACGGCGCAGCTGGTCGGCCTCCTGGTACTGAGCTTCGATCTCCCTTCGGATCTCGATCGCCAACTCAACGGCGGCGGGCGTCATCTTTTCGGCGACCAGTGCGCCAATCGCTTCGTCAATAGGCGGTCCTGCGATCGACTGGCAGTTCGGTTCGCCGCGCGTGCCCTGCGCACGATCGCAAACGTACCACGCCTCCAGCCTTCCGCGCCGCGCGGCATACCGAACGCGGAAATATCTGCCGCATCGCCCGCACACCGCACGTCCCTGCAACAGCGCCGCCCCTTCTTGCGGTGGGGACGCTCGCGCCACTTCGTATCCTCGACCGTTGCTCTCGAGGATCTTGAGATTCTCCTCATATCGTTCCCAGGTGATGTAGCCGACATGAGCATTCGGGATGCAAGCGAGCCAGTCACCGCATTCGCGCTTTCGCTGAACGGTCTTCTTCCCATCCGCGGTTCGCCGATACCGCCGCCGTCCGTACACGTAGGCGCCCGCGTAGCGGGGATTGTTCAGGGTGCGCATCGCCGTCGATGTGGTCAGCGGTCGCAAGATGGTAGTGGCCTGGTTGCGCAGGCGAGACGGGAATTGCAGGCCCTCGTTCCGGAAGACTTTGACCGTCTGGCTTGCGGAACCCACACGCGAGAACGTCTCGAAGAAGTAGGCGATCGTCTCCCGAGGACACAACGGTACTCGCCCCGTCGCACCTTGTTGAGGATTCCGCCGCGCAACCGGGCCTTGAGAACATGTAACTCGGCTTCACTCATGGTGCCTTTGAGACCGAGCAAGAGCCGGTCGTTGAAGGCCGTCGGATCGTACACGCCGTCCTCGTCGAGAATCAGCGTTTCGGCTAAGGCGCAGATCTCCAGCAGGCGATGCCAGTCGGCATTGTTCCTCGCCAGACGGGAGACCTCAAGGCCCATGACGATGCCGGCGCGGCCCATGCCGACGTCAGTGACCAGGCGCTGAAAGCCCTCGCGCCAGGCTGCCGACGCACCGGACTCACCCTGATCGCTGTCAATGACGATGATCTGGTCGTCATGCCAGCCGAGTGCGGTCGCCCGTCCGCGAAGCGCGTATTGCCGTTTGGTGCTCTCGATATTCTCGACGACCTGCCGGATCGATGACTGCCGGACGTACAGGTAGGCGACGCGCTCCAGGTGGTGAGGTTGGACTTTGAGGGACTCGTTCATTGTGTTCTCCGAGCAAG
>JALGUK010000050.1 GCA_029820875.1 Candidatus Zipacnadia bacterium | reverse complement strand
GTCTTGTCGTAGGCGGTGGTCATGACCTCGATGTCGGGGAAGCGCTCGTGAATCCTACGGGCGGTCTCGAAGACTACGTCAAGCTCACTGGCGGGACGCTCGTCGAAGCAATATATGTAGCAGAGGTCGCGTGCCCCGGCCTCATCAACTATAGGCAGGTAGTCCGCGATTTTCTGCATCCTCTGTTCGAAGCTCCTCCAGTAAGCCGCCTCGTTGAAGTCGGCTCCACGGGGCGCGTTGATGTAGCCGAGATTGATGGCGTTGAGACCCTCCGCCATCAGCTCCCGGAGGCGCTGAACATCCCATTGCGGCGGTTGCCTGTTGTAGATGCTGCCTGGGTTGAGGTGATATTCGCGCAGCATCCAATCCTCGTATTTCCTGGTGAGCGCCGGGATTCGCTCTTCGGGGTACAGCTTCGTGGAAAGCCCGCGGAATGATAGAGCCGTGCGCAGGTGGGTATTGCGCGGTATGGCGAAGTCCCACACGCGCAGCCGGAAGTCCACTGACTCCGGCTCGGCGCCGTCTGCAGAGACGGTCAGCTTCCCCTCGTACTCGCCGGGGGCGGCGTCCTCGGGCACGTCCACCGTCACCCACAAGGGTAGCACTTCGTTGCTCGGTACTTCATCAACGCTCGTGACGAAATCCAGCAGCGGATCGGGCCACCAACCGGTGAACGGAACCTTGTAGGAAGGCTGTTTGCAATCCACGTATCCCACAAGCCGCACGGATGCGGGAATTTCAGCTCCTTGCCGGTTGCGCGGGGGTGAGAGGCTCCACTTGACATTTGAGAGTGAATTATTCAGAGGATACACAATCACCTGGAAACTCTCATGCTCATTACGGGCGGCAGACAGGTTATAATTCGTCCCGAATTTCGACTCGAACCGCGAGGCCTCCAGGAATACTTTCTTCATCGTGCTCTCGACGGCGAGGACAAAGCCCTTGCGCCTGTGACTTTGCGCGAACTGCAAGGCCCGCAAGTGCGGCATCGCGCGCCGGGCACGTGCATACGCGTCATCGAGCCTGTGGAGCCTCTCCGCCACCTGGCGAACCTCATTCCAGGTCCGCGGGCCCTGGTTACTGAGTCCCTGCAGGAACCTTTGCACCCGCCTGTTCAGGGCCACTATACGGGCTATGTCACGCCTCGATTCCCTCCCCATGCCAGCGGCCACTGAACCAAGCCCGGCCGCCTCCTCGGCTAATCCTTTCGTCTTGGCGGCGAGCTCCTTTGCGCCTGAGAGAATGTCGATGTGGAGCCGGATGTAGTCCACCAGCACCGTGAAGGTCTCCACAGGGCGAGTAACGTACAAGTGCAGTTCAGCGACGTCGGAAACGTCGATGACGCCGGCGAAGTCGGAGATAGGCACCTTCAATGTCTGCGCCGATCGGGGCTGGAGGGTGAAAGAGCGTGAGGAAAACCGGGCGCCCTTGCTGTCGCGCAGGTGAATAGAGAATGCAACGGCGTGCTCTTGCGGGTTGTAAGCGTCAAGCTCCAGCGAATCGCACGGAGAAAAGTCAGAAACGGGCAAGACACCGGCCTCACGGGTGGCTATCACCGCCGGCCATTGCTCCTTCCCGTCTTCCCACTTGTGATAGGTGATCGCCGCGGCCGACTTCCCATGAGCTGACCAGTCCCGGGTGATTGCAAAATCGGTCAGGTCACGAACGTGCCAGCCGGCGATGTCCTGGGCGCTTTCGAAGTCGAAGAGAATCTGCGCCTGGAGGCTGGCAGGAACCTCCTGAGCCGCCACCGGCAAGGTCAAACAAAGCAGGACAAGCATCGAAATCAGGCGCATGGTCGCTCACCGTCCTTGTCTACGGTTTTACTTGGAATGCGTACAGCCTTGCGTTCTTCAGACGAAACCTCAGCCGCACAATACTGCCCTTGAGGGCACGAAGGTCCGTCTCGCCGTCCCAGCGGGGCCGCAAGCGAAGCCCCTCGACTCACTCCGCGAAACCGAACGCATAGAGCTTGGCCGCCTTGAGTCGGAAGCGCAGGCGTATCTGCTGGCCCTTGAGCGGCCCGAGGTCCCCGCCGCCGCGCCAGGTAACCAGGCCGTCTGTGACGTCCGCCGAGAGCGGTTCGCTCCGGCGGATTGCACGGCCTTCGGAATCCAGCACCGTCACTCGCAGCTCCCCTTCAGCGGCGTCTGCGCTCACGCGAAGCTGGCTTCCCATGCACTCAAGCGGCTGTGTCGTTACGGTGCCCGCGCGGGACGCATCTTCAGGCTCCATCCCCGCAAAGCCGTCCGGGCGGAGACGCGCAAGGCACAGGAAACCATCGCGCCACCCGCTGTGAGGGCCGTTGCTGCCGCCGTAGTAAAGAAGAAGCTGCCCATTGCGCAGGACGGGATATGCCGCCGCGTAGATACAGCCGCAGTCATAGCTCCCCTCCAGGCCGCGCGGGATAAGCGGCGTCCCCGGGCAGACGCGGTGCCACTTTATGGTATCGGGACTCCATGCCAGTTCGCAGTCCACCACGTTCTCGGCCGTATTGAACACCATCAACAGCCCGAGGTAGATGTCGGCATAGGGGAAGACGATGTTGGCGTAAGTCTGACGGTGACGGTCATCGGCCGGAGCACGGAGAACCTCCTGCGCCTTGGTCCAATTCACGTAATCGCGGCTTTCGGTCCGGCCTACGATCCGCTGGCCGGCCTCCCACAGCCGGGTAATGCCGATGTACATTTCGGACCGCTCATCCCAGAAGGCGTTGTTGTGGGTGTCCCCGGCGGCCTGGATCCCGGGACACTTGTAGATGGACCAGTGTAGACCATCGGGCGATGTGGCCGCGCCGTCCGACATGAGCGCCTTGTAGCGGCGGCTCGGGTCGGGGTCATGGAGGTCCTTCCATACGCCGACACCGTGGACGTGTCGCATCACAATGTTATTGTGCGTGGACCCGTTGAACTCAATAACCCCAAGCTCCGGCTTCTCCCACACGATCCCATCCTTTGAAATCGCATAGCAGACGCCCATCTCGCGCTTTGTGGACTTGTACGGGACGGACGCTCGCTGCTCACGGGGAGTATTGGACGCGAGTTCATCAATGATGAACGGGTTGTACCAGCATTTGAAGATACGGTCTTCCTCGTCGAAGATTACGTTTGGGTAGAGATTGTCGAAACGGACTTCCCAGGGCTTCTCCTCGCCGAACAATGGATTGTGAGGGTCCTTTTGGACCTCTCCGAGGACCAACCGAATGTTCCGCTGGCTTGCGATGATGCGCGAGTCCAGCACAAGGTGCTTGTTCGTATCATAGAAGGTGGTAGACGCTCCTGTATGTCCGCAGGCGCTCAGGAATGCGGCCAGTACGCTGAATGTCGAGACGGTCCGAATCATGTGGAAGCCTCCTGACGGCTTATTCGAGCGTCCATCGCCATATAGCGCAACAAGTTATGTTCGCCGTCGTGGAGGCGAACACCTTGGCGAAAGTGCGCGCCGGTTATGTGTGCAAAGAGGGGGAGGCATCGCGGACAGCCGGCGAGAAGTATCCTCTGTAAATTGCTGCAAGACGCGCGTGGTTACCAGCGCTGGAATCTCGGGCGCGCCGAAGGGATAGTAGGATGTGGCATTGGACTGATATGCCACTGCGCACAAAGCTTCTTGCGGCCCTGTTGGCTGTGGCGTTGCTGGGTGGGCTGCTCGCTGCGGTTTGCGGGAGCTTTCTGCTGAACAAAATGGTCATCAACGAGGCCCAGAGGCGGGTGAACCTGGGCTTAAAAACGGCGCGGACGACACTGGATGCACGCGCCCGCGAGGCCGAGACAATCTGCGCGATGCTGGCGGACTTGGCAGCCCGGCAAGGTGAGTCCGGCACCGTCGAGCTGTCCAGTGAAGTGCTGGAGAAGCTGCGCGAAAAGGCTCGGTTTGACTACCTGCACCTGATGGATGCCAAGGGGAACATCTACATAACGGCGCGGGGTGACGCAACAGGGTGCTCCGCTCTCGACAGCCCGCTGGTGAATGCCGCATTCAAGCAGGGGCGGGTGTCGGCGGGATTGAGGCTGGTTCCGCTGCCGGAATTGGCGGCCGAAAGCTCCGAGTTGGCGGCACGGGCGCATGTGGAGATAATCCCGACTCCGCGCGCGAAGGAAACTCCGCTGAAAGAGCTGGCGGACGCGATGGTAATCGAGGCGGCCGCGCCCGTAATCCGCCCTCCGGGCAAGATTTTCGGCGCGGTGCGGGCCGGTGTAGTGCTCAATCGGAATTTCGACCTGGTTGACGAAGTCCGCAGCAGCATTTTCACGACCGGCACCTACAAGGGCAAGAACCTCGGGACGGTGACCATCTTCCAGCGCGATGTCCGCATCACCACCAACGTGCGCGGACCAAGCGGAGAACGGGCCGTCGGCACACAGGTGTCGGCCGAGGTGTATGACAAGGTGCTCGGGCAGGGCGGAGTGTGGATTGGTCCTGCGTTCGTGGTCGATACGTGGTACATGTCCGCATACGAGCCGCTGCGTGACCCCGCCGACAATGTCATCGGGATTCTGTATGTGGGTGTGCTCAAGGAAAGATATGATGACATGCACCGGCAGGCGATGGCCATCTTCTGGGGTATCGCTCTCGCGGCGATGACGGCAGCCGGGTTGCTTTCCTCAGTCCTGGCGGGGCGGCTCTCCCGGCCGATCATTGAATTGACGAGGGCGGCGGAGAGGGTGGCCCAGGGAGACCTCTCATATCGCTTGCCAGCCCCTGACCATGCAGAGAAGAACGAGGTGAAGCACCTGACCGTCGTATTCAACCAGATGGTGGACGCCTTGCAGCGCAACGATGTCCAGTTGCGCCAAAGTTACAAGGACCTCGAGGAAATGGCCGAAGACCTGCAGCGGTGGAACCAGAACTACCTCGATACCCTGGAGTTCATCACCCATGAGCTGAAAAACCAGGTGGCGGCCATGAAGCTTAACCTCCTCGCGGTCCAGGATGGATATGTCGGGGAATTGACCCCCGAGCAGCGCGAGACCCTCCAGGATGTCTCGGCCGCGATTGCCCGCACCGAGGAAATGATTCTGCATTACCTGAACCTTTCGCGGATTGAGAAGGGCGAGCTCGAGGTCCATGCGCGTCCGGTAGCAATCGAGTCCGATGTGGTGCGCCCTGTGTTGCGGGACTTGCGCAGCCAGTTTGAGGACAAAAACATGAAAATCGAAGTGGACCTGCCCGAGGATCTCCTTGCGCAGGCCGATCCGTCGCTGTTGCAGGTGGTGATGGAGAACCTCCTCAGCAATGCTGCCAAGTACGGCAGGCGCGGAGGAAAGACCCGCGTGTGGGGACGCAAGACGAACGGGTGGGTAGAGGTCCACGTGTGGAACGAGGGGGCAGGTGTGCCGTCGGAGAAGCTCGAGGAACTGTTCGATAAGTTCTCGCGCCTGCAGCCGCCGGGCGAGCAACAGCGAGGGACGGGCCTGGGGTTATTCATCACACGGGAGATTGTTCGAAAACACGGTGGCGATATCCACGCCGAGAGCGTGGAGGGCGAATGGATCGACTTCATATTCACTCTCCCGCGCTCGGATGTATTGCTCGACCAGCCGCAGGATGAGACGATCGGGTAAAATGCGATGGAACCTGCACTGAGTCGGGACGCGTTAATCGTCTCGAGCATAGGAAGTTGAGCCTAACATGGGCAGTGAATCCCCAGCCGAAATCAAGCAGCCCACAGTGGCCGACCATGGCAACTCGCAGGACCACACAATCCTCGTGGTGGACGATGAGATAGGCATCCGCAAGGGGTGCCAGAGGGTGTTAACCGCGGAGGGGCATAACGTTGTGCTGGCCGAAACAGCAGAGCAGGGCCTGAATCTCTTGCGCGAGCACCCGGAGGTGGACCTCGCGCTCGTTGATATTCGGATGCCTGGAATGGGCGGCCTGGAGTTCCTGGCGCGCGCGGCCGAGATCGCGCCTGAGATGCTCTCAATCGTTATCACGGCCTACGCGACCCTGGAAACGGCAATCGAAGCCACCCGCCGAGGCGCGTATGAGTTCCTGACCAAGCCGTTTACGCCCGATGAGCTTGTGATGGTGGTGAACAAGGGCCTCGAGCATGTACGGCTGACCAAGGAGCGTAACCGGCTCCGCAGGGAGCGCGAACAACGGCTTCTTGAGCTGTCCACCGAGAAAAGCCGACTGCGGACTGTTGTGAACTGTATGGCCGACGGGGTGCTCGTGTGCAATGCCGAGAACCAGCTCGTGCTTCATAACCCCGCCGCCCTTTGCGTCCTGCCTCATCTGGAGCCGGGACGTGCAACCTACAAGCTGGGCGATGTCGTCGAGCCTGCAGAGCTGTTTGAGCTGATTGAGGAAGTACGGCGCAGTGGTAAACGCCTCTCCAAGGAAGTCCAGCTCACACATCTCGAAGAGAACAGGTGGTCCCTTGCCGATGTTGCTCCCGTAGTGGAGGAGGAAACAGGTCAGTTTCTTGGAACAGTTACGGTGTTGCGGGACATAAGTGAACTCAAACGCGTGGAACAGGTCAAGGCGCAGTTCGTTAATATGGTTGCTCACGAGCTTCGCGCGCCCCTTGCGGCCATTGACGGCTATCTGGCCGTGATGCAACAGGGCCTGATAGCCGATCCGCAAAAGCAGCAACAGGTGCTTGCACGCTGCCGCGAGCGGGAGAAAGCTTTGCTTGACCTGGTGGCGGACCTGCTGGACATGGCGCGGCTTGAGGCTGGGACCGTCCGGCGCGAGATTGCACCGCAGTCCATACGGGAGATAATCGAGACGGTCACCGAGCTTATGCGCCCTATGGCTGACGAGAACGGCGTTACCATCGAAAGCAACGTTCCCGACACCCTGCCGCCGGTGGAGGCGGACCGTGAGGAACTGGTGCGGCTTTTCAATAACCTGGTCAGTAACGGGATTAAATACAACAAGCCTGACGGCCGCGTGACTGTGAGCGCTGAGCAAGACGGCCCTTACGTGAAGGTATCGGTAGCCGACACCGGTGTCGGTATCAGCAAGGAAGGGCTTACGCGGATATTCTCCGAGTTCTTCCGCGAAAAGACGCCCAGCACCCGGCACGTGACCGGAACCGGGTTGGGACTGAGTATAGTTAAACGTATTGTTGATTCCTACCACGGCCGTATCGAGGTGCACAGCGAGCTGGGCGACGGCTCCACATTTACAGTCTGGCTGCCGTCTAAGGCCAAACTGCAAGCACAAGCCAGCTCGACGGATGCCTGAGAGTTTGGTCGGCATGTATACGGAGGTCCGGAATGAAAAACGAACCTTTGCCCGAAGGGTTTGAGACGGGCGAGCCGGTTCGGCTTTGTGTGAAGGCTGATCTGCGGCCGGACGGCTCCTTCGGCAAGGAATGGCTTGTGATAACGGAAAATCGGGTGTGGGTTCTCTCTGAGGATGGCCAGGGAGTAAAACCTCGCCTGGAAATCCCCCTTGATGAGCTATCTGAGCCTAAAGCAGAAAACTTTGTAGGCGGAGGCGCCCTCGAGGTCAACCGCAACGGGTCACCACTCGAGCTGGTGCGCTACACGACCGCTCGAGTGCCCAGTTTCGGGACAGTCGCGCAACTGATGGGGAAATGGCTGAAGGGGGAAGAGGCAGAAATCCCTGAGGAAGAGGAGAACCGCTGCCCCCGTTGCGGGCTGCCTTTACCGGAAGGGACACAGGTCTGCCCCGTCTGCCTGCCCAAGAGTCGAACGTTGTTGCGTCTGGTGGGATATCTGAAGCCTCATTGGAAGCTTGTGCTCGGGCTGTCCATTCTGGCTTTGACAAACACCGCCCTCAGCCTTGTACCTCCCTATCTGCCGAGGCCGCTGATGGACCTTGTACTGGCGCCGACAGGCGAGCCCCGCCCCTTGGACGAGCGACTGAGGCTGCTCGCACTCCTTGTCATCGCCCTGCTTGGCGCCCACGTGACTATGGCCGCGGCAGGCGCCATACAGGGCTGGCTGGCCGCATTGCTTGGCAATCGAATCACCCACGATATCCGCTGCCAGCTTTACCAGCATTTGCAGTACTTGTCCCTGCGGTTCTTCGACAAGCAGCAGATGGGGACCGTCATTTCTCGCGTCAATCAGGACACAGGTCAACTCCAGGACTTTCTCGTCGAGGGCTCCCAGCGTCTACTTACCAACCTT
Organism: Candidatus Zipacnadia bacterium; assembly: GCA_029820875.1. The sequence continues at coordinate 1,013 of JALGUK010000050.1, read as the reverse complement.
CTGCTGATTGCCGGCATCGGCGCCGTGTTGTTCGTCATGAACTGGAAGCTGGCTCTGTTCGTGCTCGGACCTGCGCCGCTTGTGGTGCTGTTCACCGCCACGTTCTGGAAGCGCATTCGATACTGGATGCACCGGTTCTTTCACCGTTGGGGCAAGCTCAATACCGTCCTCAGTGAGAGCCTCAGCGGTTTGAGAATCGTCAAGGCGTTTGCACAGGAGCCACGCGAAATCGCCCGTTTCTCCGAGCGCAGCAGGGACCTCGCGGTCACCGGCGTGCGCGCACAGCGCCTCTGGGCATTCCTCTTTTCCGGGCTGACGGCCTTGATTATGTTCGGGACGATGCTGATATGGTACGTAGGCGGTCGACAAGTGCTCTTCAAGCAGATGTCGCTGGGGACACTCATGTCATTCATCATGTATGTGGGTATGTTCTATCGCCCTATCCAGTTCCTGTCCATGCTTATCAACCGGGCGTCCCGCTCGCTTACCGGCGCCGAGCGCGTCTTCGAGGTGCTCGACACCCAGGTCGAGACACAGGACGATGATGACACGGTGGCAATGCCGAGCATTGAAGGTCGGGTCGAGTTCCGGGACGTGAAGTTCGGCTATGAGTCGCACACACCGGTCATAAAGGGGATGTCCTTCGTTGCGGAGCCCGGCGAGATGATAGGATTGGTCGGCCACAGCGGCGCCGGGAAGACCACGACCATCACGACGGGGTGCCTATCCGGAAGGTGGCGCTGCCAGACCTGCGCCGGCAGATAGGCATCGTCCCCCAGGACACGTTCCTGTTCAGCGGAACCATCGCCGACAATATCGCCTATGCGAAGCCCGGAGCGACCCAAGAGGAGATTATCCGGGCTGCGAAGGTGGCGAATGCCCACGATTTCATCCTGCGTAAGCCCGATGGATACGAGACATACCTGGGTGAGGGCGGTGGAGGCCTCTCGACAGGGGAGAAACAGCGGCTGGCCATAGCCAGAGCCGTGCTGCACAATCCGCGCATACTAATC
>JALGUK010000546.1 GCA_029820875.1 Candidatus Zipacnadia bacterium | reverse complement strand
GCCATCCTGAGCTTAAGAGAATCCGCTCAGCATTACTCGCAGCCGGAGCACTCGGTGCCTCCCTTACGGGAAGCGGCACCTGCGTTTTCGGAGTTTTCCCGGACTCGGAGGCGGCCGCGCAGGCAGCGGCCTCGCTGAAAAACTCGTACCCTTGGGTCGTTGCGACCAGGACTGCGCCGAGGGCCGTCGAATTATCCACTGTAGGAGACGCTTGATGGCAAACGATGGGAAAGTCGGCGTCGCAATCATCGCCGGTGGAGAGACGGCTGGGACAAAACTTGAGGGCAGCGGCGCGAGCCTGAAGGCGCTAATTGACATCGGCGGAGAGCCGATGCTTGCGAAGGTAATCCGGGCGGCCTGCTCAGCACCGCTGGGGGGGCAAGTCGTGGTCATCGGGCCGCCTGAACTGAAGGATGTGGCCGCATCCGAGGGCGCGAAGCTCCACACGCCTCCGGAGGACAGCTTTCTGGCCAATCTGCAGGTGGCCGCAAACGTGCTCTCGCAGTATCCGTTGATTCTTGTCTCAAGCTGTGACATTCCGTTGGTTAGTCCAGAAGGACTGAACGACTTCATTGAGAAGGGTCTTGCCAGCGGTGCGGACTTCTGCTATTCGATTGTTCGCCAGTCTGCAGTGGATGAAGCGTTCCCAGGCGGCCAGCGGACGGTCGTCCGCTTGCAGGACGGCTCCTTCACCGGCGGGAACGCGGTTCTTGTGACACCGGAGTTTCTCCAACGCCAGAGCGCACTGATAGAGCAGACTTTCGAGGCACGCAAAAGCGTTCCGAAGATGCGAAGGCCATCGTATCGGAGGATCCGGCGCTGGCATTTGATGTGGACAAGCTCGCCGATTTAGACGACGTCCGAGCGTATCTGGCTCGTCACTCCGACAGCGTAGCGAGCGCTGGGGCGTAGCCAAGCGGTAAGGCGCGGGACTTTGGATCCTGGATCGGAGGTTCGAATCCTCCCGCCCCAGCCAACGGATGTTCCTCCGGCGGACGACAACCCGGAAGGAGGTTACAGTGACTGACCGACCGCTCAAACTCTTCACCGGCAATGCCAACCGGCAGCTCGCCGCCGCCATCGCCGAGCACCTCGGTATACCTCTTGGGGACATGACCGTAGGTCGGTTCAGTGACGGCGAGATTCGGGTGCAGATCAACGAGAACGTCCGGGGCGTTGACGCTTTCATCATCCAACCGACCTGCACACCGGTCAACGAAACGCTCATGGAGCTGCTTGTGATTATGGATGCCGCGCGGCGGGCGTCGGCAGCCCGCATTGTGCCTGTGGTCCCCTACTACGGGTATGCGCGTCAGGATAAGAAGATGCGGCCGCGGGAGCCCATCACTGCAAAACTGGTTGCGGACCTGATGATGGCGGCCGGGGCGCAGCGGCTCCTGTGCATTGACCTCCACGCGCAGCCGATTCAGGGGTTCTTCAACGTTCCCGTTGACCACCTGATGGCTGCACCGATTCTGACCGACGACCTTGCCGCCCGCGGGCTGTGCGGGGACCGTGTTGCGGTGGTCTCTCCCGACGTGGGTGGTGTCGCGGCGGCGCGGGTGTTCGCAAACCGCCTCAATTCTCCGCTGGTTATCATATCGAAGCGGCGTCCACGGCCAAATGTCGCGGAGGCATTGGAGGTCATCGGCGAACTCAACGTTGAGAAGGCCGTAATCGTTGACGATATGATTGATACGGGGGGCACTGTTCTGCAAGCGGCCGACGCACTGGTGGACAGGGGCATCCGCGAGGTTTACGCCTGTGCCACTCATGGTGTTCTGTCCGATAGCGCGGTCGAGCGATTGGAGGAGTCCCCGATCTGCGAAGTCATCGTCACGGACACTGTGCCCGTCAGAGAGGGCAAAAAGAGCGATAAAATCAGGGTCCTCAGCGTCGCTCCGCTCCTTGCGGATGCGATTCGACGAGTGCATGAGGATAGGTCTGTCAGTGAATTGTTCAGAAGCTGAACGGATATCGTTGCATGTAAAGAGCCTACGAGATTGTATGTGTGGGGAGAGTGCGAAATATGGAAACAATACCGTTTAAAGCAACGCTCCGCTCTGAGACCGGGACGAGGGCGGCCCGACGGCTTCGGGCTCAAGGGGTGGTCCCCGGAGTGCTGTACGGCCGTGGAATGGACACGGTCCCGCTCGCCGTTGAAGCACGCGAGTTATTGAAAAGAATCGGGCGCCATACGGCTCGCGGAACCATTGTCAGCCTTGACATCGAGGGCGGCGACGCCGATGATAGACACGCCATCATCAGGGATGTGCAATGGCATCCGGTGACTCAGGCGCCCCTGTCAGTGGACTTCCTCCGGATTTCGCTGACCGAACGAATCACGGTGCCGGTGCCCATTCAACTGGTGGGCGAGCCGGTCGGCGTTGAGGAAGGCGGCGTTCTGGA
>JALGUK010000545.1:378-2001 GCA_029820875.1 Candidatus Zipacnadia bacterium | reverse complement strand
CAGGGCGACTTCATAGGGGAGCTCCCGCATCTGCATTCCCCAATGGGCCTTGAAAGACCAAGAGCCGCTTCCCTTCTTGCTCCGACCGAAGTCAAACTGCGTGCACCCCTTCCGCCCGGCGCTCCGCATCAGGTCAAAGTACATGAAGTTGTTGGGCGCATACCGGTTATAGGCTGGATCCGATGCCCCGTAATAGGGAAGCACCTGGTTGCGGTGAAAAAAGCTCATCACCGCCGCCACCACCCTGTTGTCCAGCAGGATCTCCCGGATCTCCAGCGCCTCGCCAAACTCCTCCTGCAGGACCTCGAAGTGCCGCCGCGGAAAGCACGGCGTACCGAGGCGGCGCAGATTCCTCGCGTAGAGCTCGAAGAATGCGCCGGGGTCGGTGGTGACCCTCGTCGAAAATGGAGACCGGAGGGCCTTGCGGACCATGTATCGCGTCTTGCGCGGCAGAGCCTCGAGCAAGCCTGCCTCGTCCTTGTCAATCCGCTGGGTAAACGTCACGTACCGCGAGATACGCGGCAGATCGACGCACTGTTCCGGCCAGGCGTTCCGCAGTTCCACGTAACGCACACCGAGCCCTCGGCCCAGCTCCTCCGCCTCCCGCACCAGCGCCGCCCCCACCTCCGGGCTATTGCTCAGACTCCCTCCGTAGACGGCAAACGGCGACGAGAGCAGCACGTCGCCAAATAGAAAATTCCGGCAATGAAACAACGGGAGCACCCCACGGACGGCCGAGCCTTCCACCGCCATCAGGCACCGCGGCTGGTAGCCGAATGTACGTACGATGCTCCGGCGCCAGGCGCTCAGGTGGAAAGGACTGCCCAGCGGGTGACTCAGAACGAAGTCGTCCCACCGCGGATCATCGGCAACGTCCGCCTGGCGAATCTCCACCATCGAGTTTACGACTTCCCTGTCGGGCAAACTACCCGCAGCGGCGCAAAGCGAAACTCCCGCAGCAGGCGTGCCAGCTTCTTCCGCATGCCGCCGATACCCGTGTAGGTGCGCAGCCGCCCAACCAAGCCCAGGGGTAAACGGGGCACTGCTTCATCCACCTCCCAGGTATGAACGTATACGCAGGCGGGTTGCTCGTCCCGGTAGTTGAGCCGCCGGATGCCGGCCGCAGTGTAGCGATACGCAGACAGCCGCATGTATGCCCCGCCGCCCACGGGAACATTCCCGGTTCCCGGCAGGCGCACGGTAGCAACAGGGACCTCCACGATCATGCCTGCCGGAGTCACTATCTCTTGCGCGTGCCGCGCGAAATCAGGGATCCCGTAGCGGTCATGCTTGACCGGGTAGATGCTGGAATCATGCGTAAATCCGCACTCGGCAAGAATCTCCAGCGCCCAGAATGACTCCCGCGTAATCGAGTAGCTGGGAGCCCGGTAAACCAGCGGCCGGTGTCCGGAGGCATCCTCAATCGCCGTCCTGGCCCGCAGCGTGTCCTCGCGGAATTCCGCTGGCGTCAGCGAATAAACCAAACGATGCCAGTAACTATGGCAGCCAAGCTCGTGTCCCTGCGCGGCGATCTCCCGCACCAGGCCGGGATGCCGCTCCGCCACCCATCCAACCAGGAAGAAGGTCGCCTTCACGTCGCGTTCACCGAGCAGCTCGAGTACC
>JALGUK010000545.1:0-358 GCA_029820875.1 Candidatus Zipacnadia bacterium | reverse complement strand
CCGAGCAGCTCGAGTACCCGCCGCGTTGCTTCCTCCACCCGCGAAGGCAACTGGTCCCACTGCTCCCGTCTGACCACGCGCTGCACTTCACTTGGGTGGAAGTACTCTTCCACGTCGACGCTGAGGATATTCTCCATGCCCTCGTCAGCGCGCCGGACGGAAGCACCGCAACAGGTAGACTGCCGCTCTGAATAGCGCCGCACAGCTCCATAACACCGCTGCGTCTACCACCGATTCGGCCCACCGCCGCATCTGCCTCCCTCTCTTATACCGTATCCCGGCTCGCGTTGTTGAGGCCGGCATGCCAAGCAGGACCAGCGTGACGATCCTTTCACCGCGAAGCACTGTCTTCAAGGAG
>JALGUK010000544.1 GCA_029820875.1 Candidatus Zipacnadia bacterium | reverse complement strand
ACTGAGAACCTGGCCGGGCCTAGGCCTTGACGCATCACGGCCTCTTAAACGAGCGCCTGGGCCGCGCGAGGCGGTCAAGGCACTAATCAGAGAGCGAGAAAGGAGCCGCTATGAATAATAGCCGTCGTAACTCGATGGGTTGCGCGATAGTGGCGCTGGGCGCACTGTGCGTGTTGTGGATCGTGCCCGGCACATTCTGCACGGAGGCTGCCGCGGCCAACTCGGACCAGGGCTACTCCATCAGCGCGTACCGGGGCAATCTCTCAGCGGCCCTGCAAGCCATCGGGGAGACCGAGACAACACTCTACATAGATGCACCGGCCATGCTCACTGGTGATGCGACAGTACCTGCCACGCTGGGCCTGGTGTTCTGCAAAGGGGGCTGCATCGTGCACGGCGCCCACAAGCTGCGGATCAATGGCTCTCTCTCCGCCGGGCCGTATCAGATTTTTGAGGGCACCGGTGAAGTGACGATCGCCGACAATGCCGTGACGGAGATGTTCGTCGAATGGTGGGGAGGTGCCGGCGACAATGCGACCGACAACACCCCCGCCTTCACCGCAGCCGTCGCCGCAATGACCAACCCGAGTATCAGACTCCTGCAAGGCACCTACCTCGGCGTCTTCGCCGCCTCCGGGAAGGCCGTTGACCTGCATGGGAGTGGAAAGTGGAAGACAACGCTCAAGAACAACAATCCGGCGGCCACGACTCTTCATCTGTCTGAATGCCACGGCGCACACATCAGTGACATGAAAATACACCTCAACGATGCGCCACCAATCGGCGTTCATCTCGAACGCTGCACTTACTTAGATATGCAACGGATGGGTATCTGGAAGCAGGGAGACGCGGACAACTACGCGCTGCACGTGTCGGACTGCACCCTGTCTTCGTTCCAGGACATCGTCATCCACTACGCCGCTATGCACGTGGACCACTCGTACTACTCGCACTTCAAGAACGTCAGTATCGCCGAGCCGCCAGGCACCGTACCGACGTTGCACATCGCCAATACTGCCGCGCTCCAGTTCTTCGGACTGTATGTCGAATTGGCCGAGCAGGGGCGCGGGGGCGCGATCGTGCTGCAAAGCGCCGACAATGTCAACTTCTACGGCCTCGGCTGCGAGATCGCTCACGGAATTTCCGCAAGCGCCGGGTTCATTCGCGTCCGCTCCGGTAAGGCCGTCAACTTCTACGGCGGCCGTATCTACCAGCACAAAAATGCGAGCGGGCCGCTGTTCAGCTTGAGCGGTGTTCACGGCTGCAAGATAGACGGCTGGCTCCTGCGGCGCTCGATTGAGGACGACTCTCCCTTCATCGTGCTCGGCGCCGGGCTGGACAATGTCCAGATCAGCAATGTAGAGTTCTTGGCCGACCCGGTAGCGATGGTGGGCGTCCAGAGCGCAGCAGGCCCGGAGAATCGTGCGGGACGAGTGATCCTCGAAAACCTGACGCACGGTGAACACCCAGTCAATCACGCGATCAACGCTGCCGATCTGGCAGTGCGCAATGTCAAGGGCGAAGTAGGGCGAAGTAACCCGCATAGGTAACCCAGACACCGGCAACTGAGTAGCCGTAAGCGGCAACTGGCTTGCGCTCAAACCTGGGACGCCGGCGGTACATTGCTCGCCCCGTCCCGGCGGCACCGGCTGCCAATGGCCCCTTCCTGGCCACTTCACGGAAATACTACAGCCTCGCAAGTTATGCTGATACGCCATCTGCTCCCTCAATGCAGCATTACGCGTGTATGAAGACGCCCTTGGGGACCACTGCGTCCCAATCGTCGGGTAGTGGAACACCACTGCGTCCCAATCGTCGGGTAGTGGAACACCAGCGGCTGTTAGGATGACAGCGGCAGTATCGGTAATGCTGAGCGGCCCGTCAATAGTCCGCCCTACTGCAATCCCTGGCCCTCGAGCTGCCCAGAAGATAGTCGCCTCTTCGGGCGTCCCGCCGCCGTGAGACCCGCGACCATCGGAACCAGTTATGCCTCCGTGGTCCGAGAGTATGATGGTCAGACTTCTATCCGCCAGGCCCGCCTCATCAATCGCATCGGCGAGCCATAGCCGTGGCTGTGGCCCGCACCATCTACATCATCAATGTGAATAAAAAACAACCGGGGTTTTAGCTCGTGGATGTACATAGCAGACATAGGCACCAGAACGCTGTCAGGCGCGTAAACACGGTGCACATCCACGTTTGACTCGACAAGATGAGTAGTAATCAGCGGCCAGGCACCGAAAACAGCCCCCACCGGCCTGTCCCACCAGCGACTCAGACGACTTATCCAAGTCGGCCACGGAGCATCATCTTGCAAGCATCATCTTGCAGCGGCTTTTCCAGATTGCAAACCAACGCATCATATGTATCAGGGCCAACACCGGTGAGCATTGCCCCCCAGGCGGGAAAACTAAAGCTCGGTATCACAGTGCGGCCATGATAAGTAACTACACCCTCCGCAAAGAAAGCGTCCATACGCGGGGTCTGGGCCTGCTTAACCCACGGCCCTCCTGCTCCGTCCACGCCGATGACGAAAATATGCTCAACACCAGATGTTGCGAGCATACCTACCACCTTTGCCCCGGAATTGTCACAATAGTTCGTTGGTACTGCCAACATTCTCCATCTGAGGCAGTAGTTCCTATGCTTTCCCGCCGTTTATCCGCAATATATGAGATGAGCTTGCAGCGCTCTTGACACTCATAGCCACCACACTTAATTAGCTAACCCCGTGGGGTGGGACGCGAAGAACCTGCCGCCGTCGAGGTGCCCGAAGCAGACTGAGCGCCAATGTCGGGCTCGCGGGTGCAGAAGGCCTATCGGCGATGACAGTGGCTGTAAAGAGCACTACTGCGCCTGCGCCCCCAGGTTGGTGAGCAGCAGGGAGACATAGCGCTTCAAGCCGTCCGCGAACCGTACCTTGATTCCCCACACCTGTGGCTGAGGCTCATACGCTACCCCCCACCGCGTTTGGTCGATTACGATGCACCCGTGCCCGACAGGAATCTTCACCAGGCCAGCGCCGCGTGACTCGACCA
>JALGUK010000543.1 GCA_029820875.1 Candidatus Zipacnadia bacterium | reverse complement strand
GGGCTGGTCGGGAAGGCGCCACTGGTTAGTGGTATATAGGTGCGTCGCGACCACATCAATGTTGTCTGAGACACCGACGTTTTTGGCCGCCTGCAGGTACGAAACACCCTGCCAGGTGCTGTACTCGAAAACGATACGCGCCTCCGGGTCCGCCTCATGGGCCGCCTTGTACGCCTCAGTGACAAGCCGACCGAATTGCTCGCCCGTAACACCCCACCCCTCGTTCCAGATGCACCAGTATTGTATGCGGCCGCGGTAGTGCTCGACCGTCTTGCGTACGTACCGCCGCCACGCCGAAGCTCGATGCCGTATCGGCGGATGCGGTCCACTTCCTCGTCGGCCCAGACAAACTTGCCGCGCTCCGGCTCGCGTACATTCCAGTGGCCGATGTCGGAGGCGTCGTGATCGCGGCTCCAGTGGATGCCGAGCATCTGCCCCACCTTCAGAACGTATTCGTTCGTGCCCAGGTGATTGCCGATGGTGGACTCGGGCCAAAGGCCGGTCCGCAGCGGCCGCGGGAGCACGCTGACAATCAGTTCCGACTCAAGGCCGCCGCCCGGACTTCGCAGCGCCTGCACCCGAAGCGAGCCGCGGAGAGACTCCGGGAGGGTAATCGCGAGCGTCTTGCGCCCTCCGGGCGCGAGTTTCTCCCTGACGGGCTTTCGGAAAAGCTCCTCGTTCCAGAAGTCGCGCACGCGCAGGCGATAGCGCGCCGTTTGCGGTTGTCTGCTGTAGTTGACGAGCTTCATCTCGATTTCCCGAGGCTGGTCGTAGAAGAAGGAAGGCATCGGCCGGGCGGCCCGTGGAGAGTGCGGCTTCCACCTGGTGTGCGGGGACGTACGGGGACAGGTCTCCCTCCTCGAGTTGAATCGCGTCGACCCATACATCTGCTTCCTTATCAGTCGGTAGAACCCGCACGCTGACGCTGCACGCCGACCCAGGCGTGCGCCCGAATGCGCCCGTAGCCGAAATCCGTTGCCACTTCCGCCCGACTTGCTGGGTTTGCCGGATGGCATCGGATGGCATAAGGCGGCGCCTTGTCGTCTCCAACGTACCCGCTGCGGGCGGATACTTCGACAGAGACCCCCGGGACCGAGGCCCTTACAAACGCCGAAACGGTGTAGAGATGAAAAGGTTTGATGGGGACGAACTGACTGGCTAAGATGACCGGCCGCCTGCGGTCAGCGCTGATGCGCACCGAGTGCGTCCCGTGATAAGCGATACGGTCGTCAATGCGCTGGCGAGGATGTGACTGGTGGGTATCCCCCCAGATGCCATGCCAGCCCAGCTCGAAGCTGCTGTTGCGCAGGATGTTCCCCTTGACCGGCGGCTCCTTGGAGACGAGAGCAGGATTCGGCGGACCGTAGTCCGCCCCACGCACGCAGACGCCCGCGCTCACAATCCAAACAGCCGCCAACATCGCCGGAAGACATCTTGTAGCCATCGCGGATTGCTCCCTCCAAGCCGCTTCACAGCCGATACTCGTGCGCGACCTCGACCATCGCCAGGACATTCTCCGGCGGGGTGCGGGGAATGATTGTGTTGCTGGAGCCGAGGATTATCCCCCCGCCGGACTTGCCCTTCCCGCAGGAGTCAAGAGACTCCTGCCGGACCTGCTGCGGCGTGCCTCGGGCGAGCGTGGTCCCGCACGCGACCCCTCCCCAGAGGGTCAGGTTCGGATACCGCGCCCGCAGCCTGCTGATGTCCATCCCGGCCGCCTGGTCAATCTCCCCGTAACCGTCAACTGCGCTCTCAACGAAAAGGTCGTCACCGATGTCCCACAGATTGCCGTCGCTGCGGAAGACATAGGGGATGTTCTGCTTGTGAAAAATCTCGGCTATCGCTTTCAATCGCGGGAGGACCATCCTCCGGAAAACTTTCGGGCCATAGACACACCCGTTCTTGTCGGCCAGGTCGCCGCCGCCGAAGATTACGTCCACCCCGAGACGCTTAAGCACAGGCGCAGTCCGCCGTGCCTGGGTCACGGAATTGTCCAGGTGCAGTTCGACGAGTTGCGGACGGAGGATAACCGCTTCAAGCCATGTCTGGTTCATCGGGATAGCGATGCCTGAGCCGCCGACAATCGCGCGCTTCCCGCGGTTATGCTCAATCAGCATTCGCAGTTGCCAGAAATCATCCTCGGTCAATGGCGGGGCGTTTTCAAGGTTCCGCGCCCTCCGGCGCTCTGCGGCCTCGAGCTCCTCGAGCGTGGGCTGGCGCCTGCTGACCTCAACCGTGCCGAACGTCTCAGCCACCGGATCATAGCGGTCAATACGCCAGCAGCCATCAGGGTCACCGAACAGGTAGTCATACTCGCCGACCTTCTTGGTAGGTCGGCCAATGAGCCAGGGAAGATTGATACCGTCGGCGCCCAGGAGGTCGGCCAGGGCGGTCCAGTCGGTGATAACGCGCGCGACAAACTCGCGGTACGCCTCCTCCCCACCCAGCCATGCCTCGGCGCAATCGCGGTGAAGGCTCGTTGAACCGGTTAGGGCGTGACGGCCGAGGAGCCTGCTCGCGACACTGGACGCCACCGCCTGCTCATAGTACGGAATGCGGTCCGGCTTTTTCCCCTCGAAGAAAGCCTTGAACCGCTCGCGCGCATCCATATTGGTCTGCTCCGATGTACATAGTCAGCCGCCCCGGTG
>JALGUK010000049.1 GCA_029820875.1 Candidatus Zipacnadia bacterium | reverse complement strand
CTTCATGCGTTCAAGCAGCCCTGCAAGGAACTCCTTAGCAACGGTGCCGAGAGCCTGGCGGACCGTCGCTCTTACGCGGACCTCCCCGCCGCCCCCGATAATTCCCAGGAATCCACGAGAGTGCTCCTGAATGACCTCAATGTCCGCCTCGTCTTCGCTTACTCCGAGCTGTTCGAGTGCAGCCGCCTTCGCCTCCTCGACCGTCTTGCCTGTGCCCTCCGCACTCCGCATTGGATGCACCTCCTGCAGCGCTTTTTGGGTTTGGGCGTCATCGTGACGATGTTGCCGTCCTTGATTTCCTGCTTGCCCTTGCCGTCGTCACCGCCGTTGGTATCAGCCTCGCCGATCGTCTGAGCTTTCTCGCGGGGGTCCGGCGGCTCCTCCGGCAACGGATGGACCTTCATGAACCACACTTGCTGGATTGTGTAAATGATATTTGTGCCGAGCCAGTAGAGGATGAAACCCGCCGGGAACCCCCTGAAGAAGAAGAAGAACATCAGCGGCATCATCCACTTCATCATTTTTTGCGTCTGTTCCTGCTGCGGCTCTGTCGGCGGAGGCTGGGCCCGCATCGAAAACTCCTGGAAGACGACCATACTTATGACGTACACGATGAAAAGGGGCATGTCCGGTGCGGCCAGGTTCTTCATCCAGAGGAAGGACGACTGGTGGAACTGCCATATGTACAGACGGATACCGCTGTAGACGAACCACAAAATCGGGAGCTGAATCAGCATGGGCAGACAGCCGCTGAAGGGGTTGGTCCCTTCGCGCTTGTATAGCTGCATGACCTCCTGCTGGAATGCTTTCTGGTCATCCTTGTATCGTTGCTGGAGTTCCTTCATCTGAGGCTGGAGACGTTGCATGGCACGCTGGGACTTGAGTTGTTTGGTCGTCAAGGGCCAAAGCATCAGGCGGGTAAGTATGGCGAAGATGATGACCGCAATGGCGCAACTGTAATTCGGATTATGGCCGGTGAGGGCGGCGAGCACGTCAAGGACCTGGTAAAGCGGCTTGTCGCGGTTAATCTCGTCCAGGAGCGGCCCAACCACCTTCTCCACGGGCTTTTCGACATACTCGCCATCCTGCTTAACCCATACCACGAGTTCTTGCCCGCTCTGCCTGAAATACGGCCAGGCCCGGCTGTAGGCTGCCCGGGCCTTTTTCTCAGCATCAGGCTCGGAGCTGAGCGGGCCTTGGTAGATATTGCCGATGCGATAGTGGGCGAAGGGTACATACTCGCTTCTGCCATACTCTTTGGCGAACCGCTGGTAGGCGCTTACTGCGTTGCGGAAATCAGCGATACTTGCACCGCGTTGTTCGTAAAGGCGGCCAAGCTTCAGAAGAGCATCACCCGCCGCCTCGGTCTTGGGCTGACTATCCACAATTTGACGCAGTTCCTGCACCTTTTTATCAAAGTCGGTGACCTTGCCGATCTTAAGGGCGTCCGGCAAGCCCTTTTCGGAGCCAGTCGGAGCACCGACCGACAAGGATAAGGGCAGCAGAATCAGCAAGGAGGCCAAGAGCAGAAGCTTGGCTACCTGCATGCTATTGAACGAGCCGAAATTCATTGAATACGACCTCTTCTATTATCCCAGGCGCTGTGCAGCGCGACTCATTTCAATGGGTCATACCCGCCTGGATGTAAGGGGTGACACTTAAGGATACGCTTGAGTCCCAACCACCCACCTTTGAGAAACCCGTACTTCTCGATGGCCTCAAGCGTATACTGTGAGCAGGTAGGGCGGAAGCGACACACTGGTGGGAAATAAGGTGAGACGAAACGGCGGTATAAGCGTATGAGCAGGACGACGAATCGCGCAATGACGCTTATTCGTCTGTGCCCGGATTCGGCATCCGAGGATATCGCCCCCGCCTGAACTGACCGTGCAACGGAGCACGCTCGGCCTGAGCTGTCGGGAAGCATCCTCACTCAACTCGATTCCAGCAATCCTGCGTCGGTCAGGACCTTCCGCACGCTTTTCTTAATCTCCTCAAACGGGCCGTCGGCGGCTGGGGCACGTCCTATGAGGACGATATCGGCCGGCGACACTATCTCACTATGCAGACCACGCCACACCTCGCGCAAGCGGCGCTTGATCCGATTGCGGACCGGCGCGTTGCATGTTTTTCCGCTCACCACAAAGCCTACCCTTGTGATGTTATCGGACCGAGGGAGGACAACGGCGACGGCATACCTATCCGCATAACTCCTACCTTTGCGAAAGACCGCATCGAAGTCGGCATTTTTTGTCAGACGCTCACGCTTCGACCTGCTCATGTCCCACCGTGGTCCGATACATCACCGACTGAGCACACGGCGGCTCTTAATCCGCCGCCGCTTAATCACGCGTCTGCCGCCCGGGCTGCTCATACGGGCACGAAAGCCGTGCCGTCGCTTGCGCCATCGCTTGCTGGGTTGGTATGTACGCTTGGACATTGCGATATCCTCCTGCCACGGGAAGCCGGGGACAATAATTCTTGCATCTGTGACGTCACCGGGATAGGCAAAGTAACACTATAACACAAAATAGCTGCACAGCGCAACAAACTTTGGTGGCCGGGACGGACTAAGCTGTCCGTCCCGGCGTTGGTTGCTTTTAAGCTGCGGCTGTCTTTTCGCGTATAGCTGCTTGTGCCGCGGCAAGACGAGCGATTGGGATGCGCAGCGGCGCGCAGCTTACGTAGTTCATCCCGACCATGTGGCAGAACTCGACGGAGCTGGGCTCGCCGCCGTGCTCGCCGCAAATGCCGACTTCCAAATCCGGTCGCGTTTTGCGGCCGCGCTCGGTGCCCATCCTTACGAGCTGCCCGACGCCCTCGCGGTCCAGGACGTCAAATGGGCTGGCCGACAGAATGTTTTGCTCGATATAAGCCCCGATGAACTTGCCCTCGACATCGTCGCGGCTGAAGCCGAATGTTGTCTGGGTGAGGTCATTGGTGCCGAAGGAGAAGAACTCAGCGTGCTTGGCGATCTGATCTGCGCATAGAGCCGCGCGCGGCAGTTCAATCATCGTTCCTATCATGTAGTCCAACTGGACGCCCTGTTCACTCAGCACCGCCTGGGCGGTCTCTTCGGCATCTTTGCGCGTTATCTGCAGTTCGCCCTCAATCCCGACGAGCGGAATCATAACCTCCGGCACGGGGTTGAGGCCCTCCTTCTTCAGTTCGCAGGCGGCCTCGAAGATAGCACGCACCTGCATTTTGTAGATTTCCGGGAAGGTGATGCCCAAACGGCAGCCACGGTGCCCGAGCATCGGGTTGGCCTCGTGCAGACCCGCTGCAGCCTGGAGGATTTCGTCGGTTGTCATGTCAATTTCCTTGGCGAGGGCTTCCGCCTCCTCCCGATTCTTGGGGAGGAATTCGTGCAGCGGCGGGTCCAGCAGCCGAATGATTACCGGCAGGCCGTCCATAGCCCTCAGGATGCCCTTGAAGTCCGCCTTCTGCAGCGGCAGAAGGCGGTTGGCGCATTCGGTGCGCTCCTGGACGGTATCGGCAAGGACCATATGCTGGAATGCAGGCAGGCGCTCCTCACCGAAGAACATGTGCTCCGTCCGGCAAAGACCGATGCCTTGCGCTCCGAGGCTCCGTGCGAGAGCGGCGTCTTCAGGCTTGTCGGCGTTGGCGCGTACTCCAAGCCGACGAGCGGCGTCGGCCCATGGCATGAAACGTGCGAAGTACTTGTAAAGGGGCGCCTTCTCCGGTTCGAGTTGGCCGGTGAGGACCTGAATAATCTCTGACGGTACGGACGGCACCTGGCCGAGCATAACCTCACCGGTGGTGCCGTCTATTGATATCCAGTCGCCCTTCTTGACGACCTTCCCGTCTACTGTAAATTGCTCGTTCTTGTAGCTGATCTGGATTGCCCCGCAACCGGCCACACAACACTTGCCCATCTGGCGTGCAACCACGGCTGCGTGGGAGGTCTTTCCACCCTCGGCGGTCAGAATCCCCTGAGCAGCGGCCATGCCATGAATATCATCCGGGGATGTCTGCCTGCGAACCAGGATGACCGGCTCGTTCTTACCGCCGATGCCCAGCTCGGCGGCCTCGTCCGCATTGAACACGACCATGCCGGTAGCCGCTCCAGGAGAGGCATTGACACCCTTGGCGATGACATCAGTACGCTTTGTGGGGTCGAACTGGGGATGCAGAAGCTGGTCCAATTGGGCCGGGTCTACAAGCATGACGGCTTCTTGCTCGGAGATTAGGCCTTCGTCCACCATATCCACCGCAATCTTGATTGCCGCAGCCGCCGTCCGCTTGCCATTGCGGGTTTGAAGCATCCACAGTTTGTTGTGCTCGACGGTGAACTCCAGGTCCTGCATGTCATGATAGTGCTTTTCAAGGTTTGCGCAAATTGTCTGGAGTTCCTCGTAAATCTCGGGCATCTTCTGTTTGAGTTCAGCGATGGGTATGGGGGTGCGAACGCCCGCAACGACATCCTCGCCTTGCGCATTAGGCAGATAGTCGCCGAACAGCTCCTTGGCACCGTTGCTGGGGTCACGGGTGAAGGCGACCCCCGTCCCGCAGTCCTCGCCCATGTTCCCGAACACCATGACTTGGACGTTGACAGCGGTGCCGAGGTCGTGTGGGATGTGGTGAATATGTCGGTAGGTGATGGCGCGGGGATTGTTCCATGACTTGAAAACCGCCTCGACCGCCATCATGAGCTGCTTGCGGGGGTCGCTCGGGAACTCCTCCCCAGTCTCCCTCTTGACAAGGGCCTTGAATTCTTTGACGACCTCCTTGAGCTGCTCGGCGTTCAGCTCCGTATCCAGTTCGACGCCTGTCTTCTCCTTAATACCGTCGAATATCTCATCGAATTTTTCGCGTTCGATGCCCTGCACCACATCGCCGAACATCATTATGAATCGGCGATAGGCATCATAGGCGAAACGCTCGTCGCCGGTGAGTTCGACCAGGCCCTGGACGGTATCGTCATTGAGGCCGAGGTTCAAAACGGTGTCCATCATGCCGGGCATGGAGAACTTAGCGCCGGAGCGGACCGAGACCAAAAGGGGATTGTGAGGGTCCCCGAATTTCTTGCCTATCTCCTTTTCCAGCTCTGCGAGTTTTTCGAAGATCTGCTCCTGAAGGCCATCGGGGAACTTCTCGCCGAGTCGGACATACTCATTGCATGCCTCGGTTGTGGCCGTAAAACCCGGCGGTACGGGCAGTCCGACATTGGTCATCTCGGCGAGGTTCGCGCCCTTGCCGCCGAGCAGGTTCTTCATGTCCTTGTTACCTTCATGGAATGAATAGACGAATTTTTGGGAAGCCATCTCGAACAATTCCTCCTGTCATATTGTGTTCTTCCGCGGCCGACCGCGGAAGAGCTGCGATGTTTGTTGAACGGTCCTCCACTCACCACAGGTCGTCCAGTACGGTCTCATCAATGAGCTTGACTACGCTCTCACGATCCCTCCTGGCCAACGGCCTTGTCGGCAGAGCTAAGACCTCAAACTTTAGTTTTCTGCGTCCCAGAGTCACTTCGAGCTTTTGCCCCGGCCGCACATTCGACGAAGCCTTTGCCACAGAACCGTCAAGGCTCACAAGGCCATTTTCACAAAGCCGTTTGGCCCGGGTTCGACGGGGCACGATGCTTGAAAGTTTCAGGAACTTGTCCAGTCTCACCGTCTTCGGGGCGTCTGCGCAGCACATTCCTACGTGGGGCCCTTTGTGGTGTCCCATATGGCGTCCATCTCTTCGAGAGACATCTCAGAAAGTGCCCGTCCCCGTTGCTCTGCCTCCGCCTCGATCGCTTGAAACCGCTTGACGAACTTGTCCACCGTACGCCTCAGGGTATCTTCCGGGTCAACCCCCGCTTTGCGGGCGACATTCACCACCGCAAACAGCAGGTCTCCTATCTCCTCATTCACCGAATCTTGATCGCCGGAGTCTACAGCATCCTCGACCTCTTGCATCTCCTCCCGAACCTTGGCCAGAGGCCCTGCGATACTGTCCCAGTCGAAGCCCACGCGGGACGCCTTCACCTGAGCCTGGTAGGCTTTCAGAAGCGCAGGCAACGTTCTGGCAATCCCTGAAAGTCGGGACTTACGGGTGCCATCGGGGTGCTCGGCCCGCTTGAGGTGATACCAATTCTCCAGTACCTCCTCTGGCCCGTTGACGGTCACACCGCCGAAAACGTGCGGGTGGCGATGTTTCAACTTTGTATCGAGGCGGCGGGCTACATCGGTTATGTCGAATTCGCCGCGCTCCGAGGCCAACTGCGCATGGAAAAGGACCTGAAGGAGCAAGTCGCCCAGTTCATCACAAATCTTGTCCGGCCGGCCCGAGTCTATCGCCTCGAGCAGTTCGTAAGTTTCTTCGAGCAGGTACTTCTTCAGCGTTTGGTGATCCTGCTGGCGATCCCATGGGCAGCCGTCCGGTGCCCTGAGTCTTGCCATGGTCCTGACGACTTGTTCGAGTGGGGAATCCGCCTGCGCCACGTCCCGCCTCCTATGGCCACTGACACTTATCTTCCCAATGCCCCGCTCCGACTAATGCTCACTGCCGGGTTGTGCCGCCGGCTGAGTGTTTGGTCGGGGAGCCGTGCTCGGCCCCTCCCCCGCAGGTGCTTTCGGGGTTGTCTTGCCGCCAGAGGGAGCCTGCGGCTTCTTTGTGGCATTCTCTTCAGTTTTGCCGCCGGGTGCTGGTTTCTCACCGCCCCCAGATGGCGAACCTGTAGGCCACAGCTCGCCTTCTCCTGGAATCACTCGCCGATAGAGCGCCGCGACCTCCTCGTAGTGCGGCCGCAGGACGCTTACCTGGCCGCCGCTGCGCAATTCGACGATCAACTCCTGGGGCCTTCTCCCCTTTGCGGCCTTTGCGTCCCTAATCACCTGCGTCTTGATTTCCTCGAAGGAGGGTTTTTGGGCCGCCTGTCTGTCGTCGAGACGAACCACGACATAGCTATTTCCGAATCTTAACGGCTTGCTGACCTCGCCCTTTTTCAGGGAGGCGAGCGTCTTGGCAAGTGGTGGTGGCTGCACTTCTTCCAACGGCCGCCAGCCCACGTTGCCGCCAGCGTTCTTGAATGGGGTGTCCTCGGATTTCTGGCGGGTCAGGGCGGCGAAGTCGGCTCCCTTTTTCAGTTGCGCAATGACATCCTCAGCCTCTTTCTTTGTTTTCAAAACCATCAGGGAATAGTTGACGAGTTCAGGCGTGCTGTATTGCGCCTTGTGCTCCTCGAAGAACTTTTTGGCGTCAGCGTCGGTGATTTTGACCTCCGTTGTGCAAAGTCGCTCAACGATCATCCGCATCTTCAGCAGATCTCGGTAATCTTCGAGGGTCATATTGCGCTGTTGCAACTCGCGGTTAAAGGCGGCGTCGCTGCCGACCTGACTCTTGATTTTGGCGACCTCGTCGTCAATCTCCTTTTGCGTCGGCATTACCCCTTGCTCTATTGCCGCGTCCTCGAGCAATTGCCTATCTATCAGGTCACGCAGGACATCCTTGCCGACGGTTTTCTCCATCTCAGTGACAAACTCGTCCTCGCTGATTTTGTGGCCGTTTACGACAGCAACTACTCCCCTCGAACATCCGGCCGCTGTCAGCCCGATGGCGATGAGGAATCCCAGTAAAAGACACATTGACAAGCGCGCTCGTAGCACTATTCACTCTCTCCCTGTAATACGCCGGATAAGGCCGTGCAAGCGATAAGCCAAATCCCATTCACAATGAGGCGGCCCTACGGGTTCAAGGGCCACCTTTAGCATTATAACACAAACTGCAGACGCATTTCCAGAGGCGGAAAAAATCACCGCCGCAGACCGCTCAGCCGGTCAGCATATGACTGTGAGGCCACAGAAACAAGTTGGCCATCGGGTGACTAAACTGTCCGCTTGTGCCGCTTACCGATTTCGTGGTGTTCCTTCACTTGCGCCATGAATGCCGCAATTTTAGCATCGCGGCCGGCGTCCACGAAACCGTCGTAGTCCAATGTCAGGAACGGCATGTTATTGTGACGCCGACGCAGCTCTTGCCCCAGCGCTTGCACTGTTTGCCCGGGCATGCAGTTGAATGGAATCACGTTGACGACGCCGTCCAGGCCCCGCCGGGCGAAATCATCGGATTTGGCCATGCTGCAGATTGCCTCTCCGCCGAACGACGGGTGCACGTACTTGGCGCCCCGCTCGATAATCTGGATGGAGTCAATGTCGTCAAGCCCGGCGGTGTAAGGCAGGGTTGCATGGTAAAGTTTATGTTCGTCTCGACGGGCGATGGCGTCCAAGATGTAGCGGCGAACCATTTCCTTGAAGTCTGTCGCTTGTCTGCAGTGCTGCCAGCGGCTACGTGCATACCAGTAGGCAATACGGTTGGCGTAAGTGAAAAACTCCGTCGCGGGCGCAAACCAGACCTCCGCTCCTTGTGCCTCCAACTTCTTGATGATGTCCTGATTGGCACCGGTATGCAAGCGCACGAACCACTCGCCGACAAGCCCCACCAGCGGCCGCTCTTCGTCCCGGCGCGGGACGCTCATGAACTCCTGCTGGGCCCGGTGCAGCAAGTCCTCGAATGCAGCCAGGTGCAGGCCGAGAGTTGCGAGGGCCTTGCCTTTGGCGGACTCGAGCAGTATGCGGTGGTCCTCCAGCAGTTCGCAGACTTCCCCGAGGTAATCCTTGAAAATCCGTTCGCTGTCACCATCGTGCAACTCGTACGGACGAGTGTGCAGCATCATCTTCTCGAGCATGTCATGGGACACCAGACCGTCCCACGCGACCATAGAGAAGGCGGTTCCGAGGCCGCCCTCGTGGTCTCGACTCCCGAGTGTGACCATCGCCGCGGGGTAGCCGAGTTTCTCGAGGATTCGGCTCTGTAGGGCGTAGTACATTCCAAAGCGACATGGCCCCTCGGATTGACCCTGGAAGAACGCTTCCTTCTCCGGGTCGAAGTCGGGCCGCGTAACACGGTATAGCTGGTCCTCGGTGGTGATTAAGGCCGGCAAGCACACATCCTCGGAGATATTGCTGCGGGCCAATGTCATGGTCGGGTCGGGCGAGCGGGGCAGGACCTTTGCGTTAACCCCGTACACCTGCATCGCCGTTGCGAGCACCTTGGCCGACTCACAGGCATACGGAATCCACAAGGTCTTCCCGTTCAACTCCTGCAGCAACGTGTCCTTGGTGCTAAACACCACCGGCGGCTTGGCCTTCTTGGGCACCATTGCGGTATCGGCGAAAGCCTCGATTCGTGTGATGACACCCGCATCGGCGGTATGCTCGTC
>JALGUK010000542.1:1983-3639 GCA_029820875.1 Candidatus Zipacnadia bacterium | reverse complement strand
CCCGTATACCGGCCTGTACTCAGGATAAGGGGCCTCGCCCCCGTGGAATCCGGGTCTGGCCATCCAGCCGTAGATGTGAGCCCCGGATGGCAGGCCGGCCAACTTCTCCTGGTATTCAAAGGTGGATTCGGTCCCCAGGTTCTCCGGGCGCACGCAGGGCAGGTCCTTGATCCATTTGGGAACGTCCTCACGTACGGCCAGCGGGCCGCCCCGGCACCAGGGTGCCGTCAAAGCCCATCGCCTGTAAAATCGGCAGGCGTCATACCAGCCCCCCGAATAGGGGCCCATGACCACAGGACCGGGCAAGGAGTAGGTCCTCTGAAGCTCTTTTGCTCCCCAGTTGAGAACAGGATGCTCCACCCGCAGATCCAGAGCGCTTCTGTTGCCGCCCGTACCGAAGAGAAATGTCTTCTCGGCGTAGGTGGGGTCTTCCTCGGCACAATAGAGACCTCGTTGGCCGTCTGTGAGCGCCACGAACTGCATGCCCGAGGGAACACTCATGCCGACATTCTCTCCTGTCTGCAGGGGACTCCCTTGCCGGTGCCCGAAGCTGCTGGGGTTCACGATCCAATCCGATTGAGCTCCTTCGGAGATAGGCTTGATGCCGGTCACATCGGGGAAGGCGACTTTGACAAGTCCGAGGTCTGGAACAAGCGTCCTGGCCTCGATCTTCCAGCGGAGAAAGTGCTCGTCTTTCTTGAGCATTCCTCTCACATCCACCGAGAGCGCTGCTGCCCTTTTCTCGACAGGAACATTCTGCCAACTGATAAGAATGGTGGCTTCGCCTTTTTCCTGGTCAACGTTCACGTTGACAGTGGGGACGCCCCGGCGATTGTCCGTCAGGTACCGTATCCCTTCATTATCCTTCAAGGTAATCTCCCACAGGCGGGCTTCCCGGGCGGGTGCCCGGAGGAATTCCCTGCGAGCGGTGAGATCGGAGACACTGGTAAGGCCGGCGCCCCATTCTGCATCGGCGAAACCGAAAGAGACATGCTTGTTGGCAACAATGATGCTTGAGCCTACGCGCCCGCTCAAGTACTCGCCGTCGCGCTTGAGCTTGTGCGATACCTCGCCTCCGACAGCCTCTTCAACAAGGCCAAGCTTGGCAACGACGCCCCGGAAGTTGCCCCTGGCGGCCAGCTCTTCGGCAGCCGCGAGCAACTGTTCGGCCTCTCCCACGACAGTACTGCCGGCGATGTAGTCTTCGACTGCGGCGGAGGCAAATTGCTGCTTCAGGGCCTTTACGTGAGACCGGGCTTCTCGGATCTGGTTTTGGATTTCTTGTGGGACAACAATTTCTGTCTTCGGCGGGTCCCACAGCACTGGAGCCAGGGCCTCGAATTTCTCCAGATCCTGCGGGCCCCCTCCGAAGAACATGTGGACAGTGCGTTGGTGCTGCAGGCCGCGCCACGACGTTGGCGAACTCCGAAAAAGACAACTGGATTTGGGATCCTTGACGTCCAGGATGCCCGTCCTGCCATATATCCCGATGAGAAAATCGGGGTCATATACTGCTGCCCAGCGATCTCCGTTGTACCAATAGCCTTTCTTGTCCAGAACCCCAGTCGTCTTTCCTCCCAGTCTGGCCGGAATGTTAAGTGCCCAGTTGTGGAAATGCCGGTCGAAGGTGAATTGGCCCACCTCCACTTCGCGCCA
>JALGUK010000542.1:991-1970 GCA_029820875.1 Candidatus Zipacnadia bacterium | reverse complement strand
GTGTAACGGTAACGCACCCGGGCGTTGGTGGCCGGGGAGGCGCCTTTCTCGCCAAGATACGAAGCCCCGCCCTCGATGGCCTGCTTGATGGGGTCAACGGGAACCCGGTAGTACCAGGCGCGGGCCTCAATGGTCGTCCTCAGTGGTCCTCCGGCCACAACCTTTATCTGAGCTCCTTTGTCATTATCGGGGCTGTAGTAGTTCAGTTCCGAATCGCACACGAAGTCCGCCGGCTTCAGCTCGACCTCGGCCTCTCCCACCTGGGCTCTGGTCATAAGACCAGCGCGTTTCAGGTTATGCCACACCCGGAAGCCCGTCCCATTGACGATCAGAGCATCTTCCTCTTTCACAACACCGATCTTCGCAGCAGAAGCCAGTCCTTCCTTGCCGAACTCAATACGGAAGAAGCGTTTTTCCCCTGCCGCGAGTTTCCCGTCTACAATCCAGGTAAGAACAGCACGGCTTTCTTCCATGTCGAACTGCGAGACCTTCTGTCCCAGCACCTTCCCCGCTGCATCGATCTCGAACACGGCAGCGCGCTCCGGAGGACTGTCCCACGCTGATACGTCAACCGATTGTTCCGCCACCCAGTCCTCTGCGTCAGCAGCGCCGCCGGTAATCGCAACCACTCGCTGGCGCACACCGATCTGCCACCCTCTGGCGAGAATATCGACGTCACCGCGTTCCTCCGCCACTACCGCGGCGGCATGGAAGGATAGCCCTGCCGCTGCTGCCAGCGCGAAAGCTCCCAAGATTACGGCTGAGTTTTTCATTCTTCATCCTCCATCAGCAGGCCCTGAATGTGAATACACCGGGTTAGGTAGCGAAGACAGCTATGGCGACTGGGCGGCGTTGTCGCAGAAGATGCCGTCCAGGTATATCAGGCCCTCGTCGGGGCCGCTCTGGGCGTGCGCACGGATTGGAAAGCGCTTAATGCCTCCCCTTATCGCGGGCACCAGGCTACATCCTGAAGCCAAGC
>JALGUK010000542.1:0-974 GCA_029820875.1 Candidatus Zipacnadia bacterium | reverse complement strand
TTCGGCTGATATAGTATAGACATAGAAGTAGCCGTCGGCACTCATGTCCGAAGAGAAAGCCAGCCGCGTGCCGTCCGACGACCAGCTTACTCCGCCAAAGTTCTTCACCAGCCATCGGGGCGAGGCACTACCCGTTGAGTACCAGGTAGGGAATATCTCCGTCCCGCCCCCCGGATGTAGGTGTACAGAGGCCACATCCACCAGCTTACGGGCATCGCTTCCGTCGGCATTGACAACGAATATGCCAGCACGATCGCGCACCGGGTCGTTGTAAGGGCCACGAAAGACGCCCGCTAGACGCCGGCCGTCCGGCGACCACCGTATTGATCCCAAGTAAGGGTGCCAACCATAGGGGTGCTTAACTGCAGGCGTAGTGAAAGTCGGCGCCATGTAACCCAGGTACTGGTAAAGACGCCAACTGCACGGGTCTACACTCGAAGCGCCAGCGCCAACACCATTCAGTGTCACCACAAGCAGATTCCGATAAAACCACGCGATCTCGGTGCAAGCAATACGCCTACCGTCCGGCGACCAAGCCGGCCCCTGCTCATCACCGGGTAGATGCGTTAGCGCCCGCTGCTCAGACCCGTCAGCATTCATCACGTATATGTCAAAATCCCCTTCGCGGTTGCTGGCGAAGGCCAGACGTTGGCCATCCGGCGACCAGGCCGGTGCTTGTTCTACACCAGGGCTGGTTGTCAGCCGCGTCTGCTGGCTACCATCCTGATTCATCACATATATCTCCCAATCGCCGTCACGATCGGAGACAAAACCTATCTTGCTGCCATCCGGTGACCACACCGGTGATTTATCACAGAAGTCGTTATTACTGAGATTGACTACCTCAGAGCCATCGGCATTCATCACATATATCTGTCCCCGACCGTTGGCGTAGTGACAGAACGCAATGCGGGTGCCATCAGACGACCATACTGGTGACCACAGATAACCCTTGACTTTCCGCAGCCGCTGGT
>JALGUK010000541.1 GCA_029820875.1 Candidatus Zipacnadia bacterium | reverse complement strand
GTGTGGCGCGACACGGTGACGGACTTCTGCCTGCAACTGGTGGAAGACGGTGTAGACGGAATATACCTTGACCAACTCTCCACCACCGGTCCCTCATCAATATGGGGACAGTGCTGGGACGAGAGTCATGGGCATCCAATCCTGGGAGGGAACTGGTGGGTAGA
This sequence comes from Candidatus Zipacnadia bacterium, assembly GCA_029820875.1. Next base: position 2,493 of record JALGUK010000541.1, on the reverse strand, counting down.
GGCGGTCAGAGGGTACATGAAGCAAGTGCGCACTACCTGCCGCCAGAAGAACAATGAAGTTATTTTCACCTCCGAGGGCATCTGCGAGGGGCTGATAGACTCCTTCGACATCTTTCTACAGCCCTCCTGGAGTTTGGATAGCCTGCCCATCTTTCCGGCCGTCTATGGCGGCTACGCCATGAGCTTCGGATGCAAAGTGTATGGAGAGGAGCAGAAGGAAGCTCCGCCGGCTTTCCTTCTGACCCGATGGTTCATCTGGGGACAGAAGCCCGGATGGGGCGTTGGGTTCATGCCCGAGGACTCTCCCGCTGATCTCAAGGAAAAGGGTCTCTACAGAGCTTTCCTGCTCTGCTATGACCAGTTCGCGCGCCCCTTTCTGACCTATGGTCAGATGATGCGACCGCCCCGTCTGGAGAGCGCCATCCCCAAGCTTCTGTCCCGGACGGGAAAGACGCTCGACATCCCATCGGTCGAGACCACGGCCTGGCGCACCCTTGACGGACGGCGACTCGCCGTCTTTATTGCCAATTACTCCGGTGAGGCACGCACGGTAACCTGGCAGACGGACCTGGCCGAGGAGCTTGGCTGGCAGGCATCGGAGGAGATCGACGTCAGACGCTGGGATTACGAGGCCCTCGAGACCGTGCCCCTCGGCAAAATCCGGGGTGGCCTCCTGAGACGATCCGACAAACTGGGGCCCTACGAGCTTCTTGTCCTAGAACTGGTCCGGGGCGAGTGACGGAGATCTTGCCCGGCCGGTATTCAATGGGTTGTTTGCCCCGGTGGCTGGTGAAGAACTTTGGCGGAGTAAGCTGGTCGTCGGACGGGAGGCATTAAGCGCTTTCCAATCCGTGCGCACGCCCAGAGCGGCCCCGACGAGGACCTGATATACCTGGACGGCATCTTCTGCGACAACGGCAGGCGGCTGGTCTTTAGGTGGAGAACTATACGATAAAGAAGTTGCGTAGCGAAAAGAGATAGGAGGAGAGCCAGTGTCACGGCATGAGTTAAGAACGGCGCCGGTCAGGCTGGGGTGTGTAGGGTTGGGAGAAGTCTTTGCAATCCGCCACTTGCCCGTACTGCAGGACGAGCAGCGGGTGGAGGTGGTGGCAGTAGCCGATGTCCGGAAGGAAGCCGTCGAGCAAGCCGCTCAGCAACTTGGATGCGCCGGCACAGATGACTGGCGCGAGGTGCTCACCGACTTTGAGGTTGACGCGCTGCTGATATGTACTCCTCATCACCTGCACAGCGAACCGACAGTAGCGGCGCTGCAGGCCGGCAAGCACGTTCTGGTGGAGAAGCCGATGGCGCCGACGGTAGACGAGTGCCAGTTGATGGTTCGGGTGGCTCGCGAAAGTGGCGCGGTGTTGATGGTGGCGGAGAACTATTTCTATATGCCGGCCCTTCAGAAGATGGCAGCTCTGGTGGAGGAAGGGGGCATTGGGCAGGTTACCGGCCTGCGCTTGCTACAAGCCAATCCCAGCGTTTATCCGCCCAAGGGACATTGGCGATGGTCGGCGCAAGCCGGCGGCGGGGTAATGCTGGACCCGGGCGTTCACATGTGTGCTCTGGCTGGCTGGTGGGGTGGCCCCGTACAGCGCGTCTGGGCTGATATGTACTATGCGGCAGATCCGAGCTGTGAGGTGGAGGACAGTGTGGTGGCTGTGGTGGACTGTGGTGAGGGGGTACGGGGGCAGATCACAGTTAACTGGCGAACTGGAGCGGTCGGGTGGCGGTATGAGATCCAGGGCAGCGAGGGCGTGCTGCTTTATGAGTACTATCGGGACGCGGTGCCGGCCCGTCTGCGACTGGTCAATCAGGACAGTTGCCAGGACTTCAAAGTACCTCCAGAATATCTCTCACCGCACTCGTACCAGCAGGAGTGGAATGATTTTCTGGACAGTATAACCCAGGGCAAGCAGCCTGAATATCCCGGCGAACGAGGTCTATTAGACGTGGCGGTGGTACAAGCCGCCTATGATTCCTACGAGAGCGGAACTTGGGTAGAAGTGGACAAATAACAGCCCTGTGAGTACGAGATACCAAGAGGAGGGCATTACCATACGGGTAGGGATACGCATCAGCGTCACTGGTCTGTAAGAAGAATCCTTTGTGACCGCCAGTCGCCGTATGCAGCGTATGGTCAGCTGGAACAAGGTCTTTGTAGATCATTCCAAAGGGACTATTCTGGCTGGTGTGCTCTCCCTGCATGAGTCACCTCATTGCTGCCCTATGACAATTGCCCATGTGTTGGTGACCATTCTGGCACAACATGCGCTTGACTTCAAATCCACCATCTGCCATGACTAACGGATGACTTTGGCAACATTCTTCATGTGGGAAATCCCAATGACATGAGGTGAGTTATATGCGAGTACTAATTACTGGGGGGAGCGGGAAAGTCGGCACAACAGTCACTGAGCATCTGCACGCACACCACGAGGTGACTGTATTCGATCTGGAGCCTCCGGAGGTGGCCGGGGTTGAGCATAT
>JALGUK010000540.1 GCA_029820875.1 Candidatus Zipacnadia bacterium | reverse complement strand
GGTGGCAACAACGACCCCTTCACCACCGTCGGCGGCAGGGTATCGGATGTACCACAGGTGTCCCTGTGTCTCGCGGTGTTCCACCTCGATGTCGGACAGGCCGGTCTCGCAGCGGGGACACCAGTTGATCATCCGCCGGCCGCGATAAATCTTGCCATCCCTGTAAAGCCGCACAAACGTCTCGCGGACAGCGCGCGAGCATCCTTCGTCGAGCGTGAAACGTTCCCGTTCCCAATCGCAGCTTGAGCCGAGGCGCATCAGTTGCCGCCTGATTGTGTCCTTGTTGGAGTTAGCCACATCCCATACGCGCTCGAGAAACTTCTCCCGTCCAAGCTCGTGGCGCGAGGTCCCCTTCTTGGCCAGTTGGGCCTCCACGATGTTCTGAGTGTCGCGATTCCGGCGTGGTCCATACCCGGCATCCAAAGGGCTTCCAGGCCTAACATACGCTTCCAGCGGACGAGGATGTCCTGTATGGTTTCGTCACAGGCATGGCCCATGTGCAGAGCGGCCGTGACGTTCGGAGGAGGAATCATGATACAAAACGGCTCCCGCTCCGGATTGACCTCGGTATGGAATGCGTTGTTGTCCAGCCAGCACTGATAGATGCGCTCTTCGACGGATTTCGGCTCATAAGCCGAGGGCATATCGGTCTCTGCCATGAGTTGTTCCTCCTAAGGTGCTCTCCACAATCGGCCCGAGGAGGGGATAGGAAACAAAAAGTCCCCTCCACCCAAAGGGCGAAGGGGTTGGTCCTCCGCGGTACCACCTTCGTTTCCGAGGGCTGTTGCCGACGGACACTTTGCAGCGATATCGGGCTGAACCCGGCTGAGCTTACGCAGATAACCGTGTTGTTATCCTTCAGCCCAGCGGCTCAGGGACGACGTTCACTGCCCGAAAACCAGAGCGCTCTCAGCAAAACGACTTGCGCTCCTTTCTGTGGTCCTGCAGCAGCTACTCCTCCCCGTCAACGCCTTACGGCTCGACCGCAACGTCGAGTTTATCGGAATGTACCAGGGCTTGCTCGAGCACCTGGTCCATGTGGTCCACGTACTGAAGATTAAGCTCGCGCCGGACGTAGACCGGCACATCCTGGATATCCTTCTCGTTCTCGGCCGGCAGAATAACCGTCCGGATTCCCGCACGGTGTGCCGCGAGGACTTTCTCCCTTATGCCGCCGACCGGCAGTATCTTTCCGCGAAGCGTAACCTCTCCCGTCAAGGCCACATCCTTGCGTATCGGCTGCCGGGTGAGCGCTGAGGCCACGGCCGTGGCCATCGCCACTCCAGCCGATGGTCCGTCCTTGGGAACGCCGCCTGACGGGCAATGGATATGAATGTCGGTTTTCTCGAAGAATGCCGGCTCGACGGAAAGCTCGCGCGCTCTTGACCTCACATAGCTGACCGCCGCCTGACCGGACTCCTTCATCACATCTCCGAGTTGGCCGGTCAGCAGCAGGTTCCCCTTCCCATCAACAAGCGAGACCTCAATCGGCAGCACGTCTCCTCCGAACTGTGTGAACGACAAACCCATGGCAACGCCGACCTTGTCGGTCTCCTCGGCGACGCCATGATGGAACCGCTCCGGACCGAGATATCTGGTCACATTCTGCATTGTTACATGAATCGGCTCAGTGTGACCGCCGGCAACCTGACGGGCCGCCTTTCGACAGATGGAGGCGATTTCCCGCTCCAGATTACGTACTCCTGCCTCACGGGTATAGTTATGCACAATCTTGCGTAAAGCATTGCTCGATATTTTCACATTGCCGTCGGTAAGCCCGTGGCCCTCGAGTTGCTTGGGCACGAGAAACAGCTCGGCTATCTTGATTTTTTCGTCGTCAATATAGCCCGGGAATTCAATGACCTCCATGCGATCCTGAAGCGCAGGAGGAACGCGATCGAGGAAGTTGCCCGTGGTAATAAACATCACCTGCGAAAGATCAAACGGCACTTCCAGATAATGGTCGCTGAATGACGAGTTCTGTTCCGGATCGAGCGCCTCCAGGAGAGCGGCCGACGGATCGCCCCGGAAGTCAACTCCGAGCTTGTCAATCTCG
>JALGUK010000539.1 GCA_029820875.1 Candidatus Zipacnadia bacterium | reverse complement strand
GCCCCCCTTGCAGCTCATCAATGCAGGCTTCGGCGGTGTTTTGGCGCGTCGGGATGTTTCAACGTCACGTGCGCATCAATTGCCGCATTGACGGGATAACCTCCGTGTCGCCCGACGCCTCGGTCTCAATCCGGTCCTCGAGGTCGCCCTTGTCAAGAGCATCCTTGAGCAACGTCAGCGACTCCTCGAAGACGGCGATGGTGTGGTCTATATCCTCCTCGGAATGGGAATAGGAGATGAGCTTGGCGTAGGTGGGCCGGGTGTAGACACCGCGCTTGGCCGTCTCCTGCATCAGAAAGCGCAACATCTCCCGCCTGAGCTTGTCGTCCGGCTCCAGCAGATTAATCTGGCTCATTGGGCCGAGGCCCTTGGTCTCTCCCGCGATGCCCGAGCGTTCAAAGGCCCGCTTTACACCCTCCTTCAGCCGCTCGCCCATCGCGAAGATGTGTTCGACGACCGGCTCGTCGCGGTAGACCGATATCGTAGCGGACGCCGCCGCAAGCGATGAGCATTCGCCGCCGAAGGTCATGCTGCAAGTCCGTTGGCCATCGCCTTGCCGAATGCGGCGAGGTCAGGGGTCACGCCGTAGCGCTCCTGCGCTCCACCATTTGCGAGGCGGAAGCCTGTGACCACCTCGTCGAAGGCGAAGACGGCGCCGTGCTTGTGGGCTATCTCCCGACAGGACTCGAGGAATCCAGGTGGCGGGTCCTCACCGTGGCACGGCTCCATAAGCACGATGGCGACATTTTCGCCATGCTGGTCCATGATTTTCTCGAGCGATGCGAGGTCTCCGTACTCGAACCGATAAATCAGACTCTGGTAAGCGACGGGTATGCCCGGCTCCTTGCGCTCGGCCATGTACCAGTTGTGCCATCCATGATAGCCGTGATGGACAATCAGGTCCCGCCCGGTATATGTGCGTGCGATGCGGACGAGGGCTGCCGTGGCATCCACGCCGTTTTTGCCGAACCGCACCATCTCCGCGCAGGGAATCATCTCGATCATCTTCTCGGCGACCTCGACCTCCAGCGGATGCGGCCCGCTGAAGATGGTGCCCTTGTCGAGCTGTTTTTTGACCGCCTCCTGGACGCGGGGGTAGCAATAACCCAAGGTCATTGGCCCCAGGGCCAAGACGTAGTCAATAAACTCGTTGCCGTCCACGTCCCACACATGTGAGCCGCGGCCGCGTTCGAAGAAGATAGGGTGAATGCCGCGAAGGCCCGGGTCGGGCCGCTTGCTGAGGGTCTGCGAGCCGCCGGGTATTATCCGGCAGGCGCGTTCATACATCTCTTCGGATTTGCGGTAACGTGTGCAGAGCGTCTTAGGCATCGCTTCTTACCCTCTATTATTGAGTGTTATTTCACACGAGGCAGCCAGCGACATTGCAAGCTCCGATTGGAATGCGATTTGTCTTTGTCCGTGCGGCAATCAGTTCTTCGACGATGTACAGCGAAATCCTCCTGGACGCGCCCCTGCGTCTTGCGTTCATGAAGGCCGGGGGAATAAAGAGGCTGAGACCCGCGCCGTGCCGAAAAGACATTGCAAAGCTCGCGCTCGTGTGATATAAGAATTTGAGTATTCGAGAAGCGCTTTCCACGGAGCTTGCCGTGTCACTGATTCGTCTGTTCGCATTAGCTATGGCTATCGGGCACATCGGGGCTGCATGGTCTGACAACCTGCTGACCTATACCGCCCTTGACTTCGCCCAGCCGGAGCGTTTGCCCATCACCCGCACGTTTGCCTGGCCTCACGCGCCCATCGCCGAATTCGATATAGCAAAGCAGGTTCGCGACAGCGGGGCCTGCTGCGGCCGCATCACCTACCACTTCTTCCTCCCCGATGAGAGCGAGGAGGCGGGCATTGAGGTTGCCCGGCAGTTGGCAGGACGCCCGAGAGATGTGACGTGCCGCGTCTTCGGTGACGCTTCCGGCTACCGTCTGACCCTTGTCCTGTTCGACCGCACCGGTGAGCGCTTTGGCTTCGCTCTTGGCAGGCTGGACTTCGAGGGCTGGCGTGAGCTGAGCGCGGGCGCATCCTTGTCAGCGAAGCTGGCGCCCGCGGCGGTCCGGCGAACGGGCATATTTTCATTGACTGGGCGAGGGTGACGACGCGAGTCGCCCCTGCTCTGAGTATCACTGGTGTCCGCGCCGCTTCCCCGGGTGCGCTTTTTGCCCCGGCCGCTGAGCCGAGATTCTCCGTTGAGCTGCTCAGTAACAGTCGCCGGAGCGTTTCTGACGCCGTGTGGTGGCGCGCATTGGATGAGCACGGGTTTTCGGTCGCAGAGGGCCGCATTCCGGTCGCCCTCTCATCCGCTGCGTCAGGGGACATCACGTTGAAGCTGCGTCCGTTGCCGCCCGGATGGTACTCCCTGGAAATCGCCATCGGGCACGCGCAAAAGCCCCAGTGGACGACTTCGTTCGGGGTGCTCCGCAAGAGTCCAAGCAGAGTGCAGCGTCCGGACTCTCCTATGGGCGTCAATATCCATGGCGGGGGCATGACCCGGCGCGACCTCACCCGCTGGTTCGCAATTGCCAAGCGTGCGGGCGCGGACTGGGTTCGTTTCTGGCAGTTCGAGGCGTCCCGCGTGTGGATTGCGAAGGGGAATGACGGCTTTGGGGAGTATGACGACGTCGTTGCGGCAGGCCGGGACGCGGGCGTGCAGATTCTGCCTATCGTGAGCTGGCAGTATGCCTATCTCCCCGATGAGCCTCGGCGCTTCGGTGATTGGGTCGGCGCGCTGGTTGCACGGTACAAGCCGAACGGGCAGCTCGCTCAGGAGCGCGGCTGGACTGATGGCTACGGCATCACCGCCTGGGAGATTATCAACGAGCCGAATATCCAACCGAAGTACTTCCGCGGTACCGTAGATGACTATCGTCATCTTTTGCGTCTCTCGCGCGACGCCGCCAAGCGTGAGGACCCGGGCTGCCGGGTCGTGCTGGGCGGGATGGCCTATGGCGACGAGAAGTATATGCTCGACCTCGTCGGCGCTGACGATGCAGGCCTGTTCGACATCGCCAACGAGCACTACTACCGCTCCCCGGTCGCGCCCGAACTGGGCACATATCTGCCAGACCTCGCCCGCTGCCGCCAGGCCGTGGACAGCTTCGCTCCGGGCCGGCCTATCTGGATTACCGAGACCTCCTACCCGACAGCCGCCGGGGTGCCGCCGGAGGTACAGGCGAGGTTCCTCGCGCGCATGTATCTGCTTGTGCTCGCGCAGGAGCCGACAAGCCGCATCTTCTGGTTCCCGCTTACGGGTAACTATGGTTTTTTCAACAAGGATTTCACCCCCAAGCCCGCGGCGCTCGCGTATCGGACCATCGCAGATGAGCTTGCGGGTGCACGGTATGTCCGCTCCCTGGACATAGGCAAGGAGGCTTACGCGCTGGTCTTTGAGCGCGAGGGCCAACGGGTCATCGCCGCCTGGCACCTCCCCGACGTCCGCATCCAGGCGGCGCTCAAGAACGGGCAGCAGATAGAGTTGACCGGAAACGTGACGCTGGCGGATTTAGGGCGGCGTTTTGAGGGGTACGTATCCCACATCAACTCCGTTC
>JALGUK010000538.1 GCA_029820875.1 Candidatus Zipacnadia bacterium | reverse complement strand
ATGAGCGGCTTCGAGTTCAGCGAAGAAGCCATGGGACTGGACGTAATTACGGAGGCTCGCCACAGCAGCAAGGCCTATATGGAACACCCACACACTTTAAAGCATTTCCGGGAACTGCTGCCGTTCAGCAACTGGTGGCTGCGGGGTCTGCCAACAGGTGCCGGGCACGACCCTAATCGGTCCCAGACACAGCAACTACTGGACAAGGCCCACCGGATTTGCGTGGAAGCCCGCCGGCGCGGCGAAGAGGTGGAGACTGACCAGGACCTGGCCGACCAGGTATGGGACGTAGTGAAGGACATGGCCGCAGAGCTGGACGTTAAGGCACCCGCACCGGTCTACTAAGCCACATCTCCCTATCTGATAGCATAATCGCTGCCGAATGGCACAAGGTGAACAGCGGGCCGGGGGCGAATAAGACTTCCATCGGAATGGGCCACAAGTCTGAAATCGGGAGAGTCACGGAAACATGCCAGGGACAATACTCCTAATCGCCACCATGATTTCCACCGCACAGACCACATCGGCGGGCTCAAACAGAAAAGCGCCCGCCACGAAACCCCTGATAAAGAAGCTCGGCACTATTGACTGCGATCTGGTCGAAACTACGCCCATCGTCTTTCGGGGGCGGCTCTACCGCTTCGAGTATGTGAGAGAGAGATACAAACCCAACACGACAGGGAAGTCCTACTTCCGCTTCATTGACGTTGAGACGGGCAAGCCCACGCCCGCCTTCGCCGCGGGATACCACCTCGGGAGCGCTTTCGCCGAAGGCGAGATGGTGTACGTGTACGGTGTTGAGAAGTGGGGCGGCTCGAGGATTGAAGTTTTCTGGTCCACTGACCTGGAGACCTGGTCTTCGCAGACCGCTCTGTCGCTGCCGGGCTGGGAGATCTACAACACCTCCGTGTGCCGAGGCAACAAGGGCTTCGTCATGGCCTTCGAGATAGGCGCACCTCCGGAAGAGACAGGTGCCGGGTTCACCAACCGGTTTGCAGTATCAAGCAACGCCTTGGACTGGGAGCTGACTCCCGCCGAATGCGTCTACTCAAAAGACCGTTACACGGCCTGCCCGGCCCTCCGGTTTCTGGACGGCCTGTACTACATGATTTACCTGGAGGCTCGGCCTGGCCCCACCTACGAGCCGCATATCGTCCGTTCGCCGGACCTCATTCACTGGGAGAGTAGTCCACTCAACCCCCTGATGCAATTCTCCGCCGAGGACAAGCTCATCGCGAATCCCAACCTTAGTCCGCAGCAACGCGAGCATATCGCGAATGCGGTTGACATCAACAACTCCGATGTGGACCTGTGCGAGTTTGAGGGCAAGGTCATCATCTACTACTCCTGGGGAAACCAGCAGGGGACCGAGTTCCTGGCAGAGGCGGAGTACGAGGGCTCCTTGAAGAGCTTCTTAGAGGGGTTCTTTCCGGCGGGATAGGTGCGGCCCTACGTGGCTGCTCAAGCTATTCCCACGGCAACCTCACCCCCTGCCCTCTGGGGCCAGGGGTGAGGCCTACGGCGTACCCCATCCGCGCGGCAGGAACAGCTCCGTGTACTTGTCGTTTGCGAAACGGTCGGTCATTCCGGCGATGTAGTCGCAAACCAACCGCACTCACTCGGAGAACAACTTCATGAGTATCTTCTGGAATTGTTCTGACTCAGCTCCCAGGCGGGCCAGAACGTATAGGATCAACACCAACTCGACTAGTTTAATCGCCTTCGCGAGGAAGTGGTTTTCCACTTTGCTAACATCGAATCCTGAAGCCTGAATCAACATGAACGGAATTCGGATGACGAACACGAGCAGCTCCCGAATCCAATAGAGCGGGTTCACGAGGCGCCGGAACTGCCGGGCGACCTCGGCTTCGCATTGCCCAACGGCCTGCGTCAAGGCGTCCCACACCTGCTGTCGCATCACGCCGTCATGCGAGTGGTCGTCAAGCACGGCGTAGAATTTATTTACTGGGATAATAACCCCGCCGACGGCGGGGGGCGGTATCGACTGGAAGTCCACCGGCACACCCAACCGCCGCGCGATATCAATCGCCCGCAGCACCCCCATATTGACACGATCGCGCGCTTCCTGGTAGCCCGCGATCTTGCTGGCCTCGGCCTGCACAGCCTGCTGAAGTGCGCGTGGCAGGAGTGACCTTGGCAATTTCGTCTCCTCAGCAGCCTGGTCCTCAAGTTCCCACAACTGCAGTACGTCGGCGCGAAATTGCCTGATGAATTCCAGGTCCGAGCGCGCTTGGAAGTAACTCATGTGAGGCTCCCATAGGCAGATTGCCATCGCCCCACCATCGACCTTGGCCTAAAAGGCCATGGGGCGGCGTTCAGCCGGCGGCTTCGTTGCCGCTAATAGGAGGGAACCACGCACGTCCGACCACTAGATAGTATGGCACATCTTGGCGCGAAGGTCAACGCCCCACAGGGGGGCCTACGGCGTACCCCATCCGCGCGGCAGGAACAGCTCCGTATACTTGTCGTTGGCGAAGCGGTCGGTCATTCCGGCGATGTAGTCGGTCGGTCATTCCGGCGATGTAGTCGCAAACCAACCGCGCCCGCTCCTTGGTCGGCAGGTCCGCGATCCGTGGATGGCCGGGAAGGGAGTCCGCTGCTGTCATGTAGTGGGTGAACAGCGCTTCGATAAGCCCGGACACCTTCTTCTCCTCGCGTTTTGCCACCGATGTCCCCGTGTAGACACGCTCGAACAGGAAATCCTTCAAATCGTTCATCGCACGCATTATGTTCGGGCTTATTCGCAGCTCCGGACAGTCAAGGCTGTTTTCGACCACGTCCCCCACCATCGTGCTGATGCGTGCACTGTGCCGGTCTCCCAGGATGCGCACGCAATCCGCGGGCAGGTCCTCCGGTTGGATGATTCCGGCACGGATGGAATCGTCAATATCATGATTGATGTACGCGATTCGGTCCGCCACCCGCACAACCATGCCCTCGAGGGTCGCCGGCGGATCATCCGTGAGACTTTCGTCGAGGTCACGCATACCCTTGCTGTGCTTGAGGATGCCGTCGCGCGTCTCGAACGTAAGGTTCAGACCCTTGCCGTCCTTTTCCAGCACGTCCACCACGCGCAAACTGTGCTCGTTATGGTAAAAGTGAGCATCCGGATCCCATCTGCGATACTGCCGGTCCAGCGCCCATTCCCCGGCATGGCCGAAGGGGGTGTGGCCGACATCGTGGCCGAGGGCGATGGCCTCGGTCAGCTCCTCGTTGAGCCGCAGAGCCTTGGCGATGGTGGCGGCGATCTGAGCAACCTCGAGGGTGTGCGTCAGGCGGGTGCGGTAGTGGTCCTCGCGCGGGGAGATGAAGACCTGCGTCTTGCGGCTGAGGCGCCGGAACGCCTTGCAGGCGTGGATTATCCGGTCCCGGTCACGCTGGTAGTCGGTGCGGATGGGGCACTTCTCCTCCTCGACTGCCCGCCCCCGCGTCTCCACCGCCAGTGCAGCGTATTTGGAGAGTGTTTCGCGTTCGATTTGTTCGGTCCGTTCGCGGATGGTCACCATCAAGCCTCGCAAATTACAGCAGCGTCCGGCTGCTCCCACAATGTAACCCGG